>CALBNX010000014.1 GCA_937896885.1 uncultured Clostridia bacterium | reverse complement strand
GTATGTCTGAAGATAGTCTGATGATTACATCTGACTTTAACTTTGTGAATACGGATTTTTATGTAGAATACCGTATTTCTGATCCGATTGCATTTAAATTTGGTTCTACTGATCCTGAAGGTATTTTGAGAAATATTGCGCAGGCATCCATCAGAAATACTGTTGGCCTGTACACTGTTGACGAAGTACTTACTACAGGCAGAACTGAAATTCAGGCAATTGTAAAAGAACAGATTATTGAAAAGCTTCAGCACCATGATACTGGTTTGAGCATTGTGAGTGTTACTATTCAGGATGCAGAACCGCCTACGGTTGAGGTGTCTGATGCCTTTAAGGCAGTTGAAAGTGCTAAGCAGAATGCTGAAAAAGTTGTCAATGATGCTAGAGCAGCGGAACAGACAAAGATTCCCGAAGCTAGAGCAACTGCAGACCAGATTATCAAGATTGCTGGGGCAGCAAAGACAGAGCGAATTAATCAGGCAACTCAGGAAGTTGCGGAATTTAAGGCTCTGTATCAGGAATATATTCAAAATCCTGATACTGTCATGATGCAGCTGTACTACAGCATGATGGAAGAAATTCTTCCTGATATGGAAATCATTATTGGTAATGATACCAAGGTGATTTATATCAGCAATGGTGATGGGGTAACAGTACCTGATTAACAAATTGGAGGAATAAAAATGGATAAGAAAAACATTAAGAAAGTAGTTCTTGCTTACTCAGGCGGTCTTGATACATCAATCATCATCCCTTGGCTTAAAGAAAATTATAACAACTGTGAAGTTATCGCAGTATCAGGTGACGTTGGTCAGGGTACTGAACTTGACGGTCTTGAAGAAAAAGCAATCGCAACAGGTGCTTCAAAGCTTTATGTTCTCGATTTGAAAGAAGAATATGTTGAAGATTATATCTGGCCTTGCCTTAAAGCAGGTGCTGAATATGAACAGTATCTTTTAGGTACTTCTCATGCTCGTCCTTGTATTGCAAAGGGACTTGCTGAAATCGCAATCAAAGAGGGTGCTGACGCTATTTGTCACGGTTGTACTGGTAAAGGTAATGACCAGGTTCGTTTTGAATTAACACTTAAAGCATTTGCTCCTGAAATGGCAATTATCGCTCCTTGGCGTGAATGGGATATTAAATCTCGTGAAGAAGAAATCGCTTATGCAGAAGCACACAATATTCCTTTGAAGATTAACCGTGAAACAAACTATTCAAAAGATAAGAATGTTTGGCACTTGTCACACGAAGGTCTTGACCTTGAAGACCCAGCTAACGAGCCATTATATAACAAAGAAGGCTTCCTTGAAATGGGTGTTTCACCTGAAATGGCACCAGACGAACCAACTTATGTTACAATTCATTTTGAACAGGGTGTTCCAAAGGCTATTGACGGTGTAGAAATGAAAGGTCTCGCAATCGTTGAAAAGCTCAATGAACTCGGTGGTGCAAATGGTATCGGTCTTCTTGATATTGTTGAAAACCGTCTTGTTGGTATGAAGAGCCGTGGCGTTTATGAAACTCCAGGTGGTGCAATTCTTTACAAGGCACACGAACTTCTTGAAATGATTTGTCTTGACCGTGATACACAGCACTACAAGAAACTTGTTGCACAGAAATTCGGTGAAGTTGTTTATAACGGTCTTTGGTTCACACCACTTCGTGAAGCTCTTTCAGCTTTCGTTGACGAAACACAGAAAACAGTAACAGGTGATGTTAAACTCAAACTTTACAAGGGTAACATCATCAACGCAGGTATCACTTCACCATATTCACTTTATGATGAAAATGTTGCATCATTCGGTGACGACGGCGGTGCATACAACCAGAAGGATTCAGCAGGATTTATTAATCTCTTTGGTCTTTCAATTAAGGTTAAGGCTCTTCTTGACAAACAGAGAGAAGAAAACAAATAATTTTGTCCTGTTTTCCGTTATGCTTCGTTGCTCTCAACTCGTGGTATACCCGATACAACTTCGTTTCGGCAACATTGCCTAACGAAAAACATTTACAAAATTAAATATGTACTCATTACATTCTGTGTAATGAAAACGTAGGGGTTGGCGTCTCGACAACCCGTAACAATAAATATACCAAACGACAAAGGGAATTTTCTCTTTGTCGTATTGTGCTAATATAGGAGAATTACTATGCAACTCTGGAAAGGCAGATTTTCAAAAGAAATCGACCCAAAAACCAATGATTTCAACTCATCAATCAAGGTTGATAGCCGTATGTATAAAGAAGATATTGACGGCAGCCTTGCTCACGCAGCAATGCTCTGCGCACAGGGAATTATCTCTGCAGAAGACCTTGCGCAGATTACTGACGGCTTAAAGGCTATCAAGTCAGAAATTGAAAGAGGAGAATTAGAAATTGACCCAAATGCCGAGGATATCCATACATTTGTTGAGGGTGAACTCACTGCTCGTATCGGCTCAGCAGGTAAGAGATTACATACAGCAAGAAGCCGTAACGACCAGGTTGCAGTTGACATAAGACTTTATCTCCGTCACGAATGTGATGCTCTTTATAATCAGTTAACAGAACTTGTGGATGTGCTTTGCAAAAAGGCTGAACAGTATGCAAGTGCAGTAATGCCAGGTTATACTCATCTTCAAAGAGCACAACCTATTACATTTGGACATCACTTAATGGCTTATGCAGAAATGCTTCTTCGTGATAAGGAAAGACTTTCACAGGCAACTGATAGAATGAACTATTCACCACTTGGCGCTTGTGCATTGGCAGGAACAACATACAACACAGACCGTGAAATGACAGCAAAAGCACTTGGCTTTAACGGTGCTATGCAAAACTCTCTGGACTCAGTTTCTGACCGTGATTTCTGTATGGAATTAGCATCTGTAATCTCAATTATTATGGTACACCTTTCTCGTTTTTCAGAGGAAATAGTTCTCTGGTGTTCTTGGGAATTTAAATTCATTGAACTTGACGATGCATTTTCAACAGGTTCATCAATTATGCCACAGAAGAAAAACCCTGATATTACAGAGTTAATCCGTGGTAAGTCAGGTCGTGTATTCGGCGATTTAACAACACTTTTAACAATGATGAAAGGTCTTCCACTTGCTTATAACAAGGATATGCAAGAAGATAAGGAAGCAATTTTCGATGCTTTTGATACTGTTAAAATGTGCTTAACTGCATTTATCCCAATGCTCGACACAATGACAGCACTTCCCGAGAACATGAGAAAAGCGGCAGCAGGCGGATTTATCAACGCAACTGACTGTGCTGACTATCTTGTAGGAAAAGGACTTCCATTCCGTGATGCATACAAAGCAACCGGTGAATTGGTAGCCCTTTGCATCAATCAAGGTCTTACACTTGAAACACTTCCTTTGGAAGAATACAAGGCTGTTTGCGATATATTTGACGAGGGCGTATTTGATGCAATCAATCTTGATAAATGTGTAAACGACAGAACATCTCTCGGTGGCCCTGCACCACAGAATGTGCTTGCACAAGTTGAGAGAGTGAAAAAGATAAATAAATAACCCACAAAAAGCCTCCCTTGTCAAAGGGAGGGGGACCGTCGAAGACGGTGGAGGGATTCATATATGACAAAAATATTCATTGACGGCAGTCAGGGTACAACAGGACTTAAGATTTTTGACCGTCTTGCAAAAAGAGAAGATATTGAACTTATAACTCTTCCCGAAAATTTAAGAAAAGATACTGATGCTCGCAAAAAGGCACTCAACTCTGCTGATATCGCGTTTCTTTGTTTGCCCGATGCAGCAGCAATTGAGGCAGTAAGCCTTATCGAAAACGATAACACAATCGTGATTGATACTTCAACTGCACACCGCACAAATGAAGGTTGGGCATATGGTTTTCCAGAACTCAGCGAAGACTTTGAGAATAAACTTAAAAAATCAAAGCGAATTGCAGTACCAGGTTGCTATGCAAGTGGATTTATTGCACTTGTAAAGCCTTTGGTGGATGCTGGATTTGTTGATAGTGATATTTGTATTGCTTGTCACGCTATGTCAGGCTACAGCGGTGCAGGTAAAAATGGTATCGCACAGTATGAGGATGCAGAAAGAGATTGGCTTTTGGATGCACCAAGAGAATACGCTCTCACTCAACAGCATAAGCACTTAAAAGAGATGAAAGCCATTTCAGGTCTTAATAACGAGCCGATTTTCAGCCCATATATCTGCGACTATTTCAGCGGTATGGTTATGACAGTTCCACTTTTCAAAAAGGATTTGAAGAACGGCAAAACTGTAGAGGATATCAAGGCTCTTTACAAAGAAAAATACAATTCAGATATTGTAATGTACAAAGAAAGTATTGACGAAAACGGCTTTATCGCAGGTAACAAAATGAGCGAAAACGACGGTATGGAAATTACAGTCTGCGGTAATGATGACAGAATTCTTTTAATCGCAAGATATGATAATCTCGGTAAAGGTGCCAGCGGTGCCGCAGTTCAATGCTTGAACATAAAAATGGGGTTAGACCCAAAATTTCAATTAAACATATAATGGTGAAAATTATGCAATTTATAAATGGTGGTGTTACTGCACCAAAAGGATTCAAAGCAAGTGGTATTCACTGCGGAATCCGTAAGAACAAAACAAAAAAAGATTTAGCACTTATTCTCTGTGAAATTGAATGTGATGCAGCAGCAGTTTATACACAGAATCTCGTTTACGGTGCACCGATTACAGTTACAAGAAACAATATTGCAGATGGTAAGGCTTATGGTGTAATCTGTAACAGTGGTATTGCAAATACTTGCAATGCTGACGGTATAGAAAAAGCAGAAATGATGTGCGAAATCGTAGCTAAAGCAACAGGACTTAAATCAACCGACTTTGTTGTTGCATCTACTGGTGTTATTGGTCAACCAATTGATATTGAACCAATCGAAAAGGGTATGGCACAGCTTGTTGCAGAATTAAGTGAAGACGGTTCTGACAATGCCGCACAGGCGATTATGACAACCGATACTGTAAAAAAAGAATTTGCAGTTTCATTTACACTCCAAGGTAAAGAATGTAAAATCGGTGCTATCTCAAAGGGTAGCGGTATGATTCATCCGAATATGGCTACAATGCTTGGATTTATCACAACCGATGCAAACATTTCAAGTGAAATGCTCAAAAAAGCACTTTTAGAAGTTGTTAAAGATAGTTTTAATATGCTTTCAGTTGATGGTGATACATCAACAAACGATACTGTTGCAGTTTTGGCATCAGGACTTTGCGGAAATGCAAGAATTGAAAGTGAAAATGATGATTACTTTACATTCGTTTCAGCACTTAATGCTATTTGCGAAAAGCTTGTAAAACTTATGGCAAAAGACGGTGAGGGTGCAACCAAACTTGTTGAATGTCAGGTGAGTGGTGCAAAGACTAAGGAAATCGCAAAGATTTGTGCAAAGAGTGTTATCTGCTCATCACTTGTAAAAGCTGCAATGTTTGGTGCAGATGCAAACTGGGGACGTATCCTTTGTGCACTTGGTTATGCAGGTGCAGATATTGATGTTAACAAGGTTGATGTTTCATTTAAATCTTCAGGCGGAGAAATCGCAGTTTGTAAAAACGGCGCAGGCATAGAATTTTCAGAAGAAATCGCAAAAACAGTTCTTATAGAAGACGAAGTATATATAATTGTTTCTCTTAACGATGGTGAATACAACGCAACAGCTTACGGCTGCGACCTTACATATGAATATGTAAAAATCAATGGAGATTATAGAACATAAAAAATGTAGGGGACGAGCCCCTACAAACTGTGCGCACTCTTGAAATTTGTGTAAAATATAGGGGATTTCCCTTTCTAAATAAATTCTAATATGGTGAATACAATGGACATTTCAAAACTTACACATGCTGACCGTAGTGAAGTGCTTGTTCAGGCGCTCCCTTACATTCAGCAGTATCACGGAAAAACAGTTGTTATCAAATATGGTGGCAACGCAATGATAAATGAAGATTTGCAAGAAGCAGTTATGACTGATATTGTTCTTCTTCGTTCAGTTGGCATCAATGTTATTCTCGTTCACGGTGGTGGACCTGAAATCAACGATATGCTCAATAAAATAGGTAAGGAGTCAAAATTCGTTGACGGACTTCGCTATACTGACGAAGAAACTATCGATATTGTGCAGATGGTTCTTGCTGGTAAAGTCAACAAGCGTCTTGTTCATCTTCTTCATCATCACGGTGGTCACGCAATCGGTATCTGCGGTCTTGATGACGGAATGATTAAGGCTAAAAAAGTTGAAAAAGACATCGGCTTTGTTGGTGATATTATCGATATTGATACAACTTTGGTTGATGGTATTCTCGAACAGCACTATATTCCTGTAATCTCAACTGTTGGTGGTGGCGAAAACGGTGAAGTTTTCAATATCAATGCAGATATTGCAGCGGCAAAAATCGCAGCAGCATTGGGTGCTGAAAAACTTCTTTTAATGACAGATGTCCGTGGGCTTTTAAGGGATAAGGACGACGAAGATACACTTATTCATAGTGTTAATGTCAGCGAAGTGCCACAGCTTAAAAGTCAAGGCATTATCAAGGGTGGAATGATTCCAAAAATTGATTGCTGTGTTGAGGCTGTTCGTCGTGGCGTTAAGCGTACACATATTATTGACGGCAGAATTCCACATTCTATTTTGATAGAAATGTTGACAGATAGTGGTATAGGCACAATGTTCCTTTAATTCAGGTGATACATAATGTTAGAAAATATTAAAAATCAGGCAGACAATTCTTTAATGCCAACTTATGCACATTTTCCTGTTTCAATCGAAAAGGGCAATGGTGCAACATTCATTGACAGCGAAGGTAATGAAGTAATCGACTTCGGTTCAGGAATTGGTGTTAATTCTCTTGGCTATAACAACGAAGGTTGGATTGATGCAGTAACTGAGCAACTTAAAAAAGTTCAGCATACATCAAACCTTTATTATAATTCTACTGTTGCTGAATACGCAGAAATGCTTACAAAAAGAACAGGCTTTGAACGTGTTTTCCTTTGTAATTCAGGTGCTGAAGCAAATGAATGTGCAATTAAATTGGCTCGTAAATATAGTTTTGATAAATACGGTGAAAACCGTCACAATATAATCACTCTTGTAAACTCATTCCACGGCAGAACAATGGCTACCATTACTGCAACAGGTCAAGAGCATTATCATAAGTTCTTTGACCCATTCGTTGGGGGCTTTAAATATGCAGAGTCAGGCAACACTGAGCAGTTTTTAGAAATGGCGGACGATACCGTTTGTGCAATCATCCTTGAAATTGTTCAAGGTGAGGGTGGCGTTGTGCCAACTGATTTCGAGTACCTTAAAACTGTTGAAAAGGTATGTAAGGAAAAGGATATTCTTCTCATAATCGACGAAGTTCAGACAGGTATGGGACGAACGGGTAAACTTTTCGCATATGAACACGCTGGCATTTTACCTGATGTTGTTACAAGTGCAAAGGGTATCGGTAATGGTCTTCCTATGGGCGCTTGTCTTTGCACAGAAAAATGTGCAAATGTGTTGACAGCAGGCACTCACGGAACAACATTTGGTGGCAACCCAGTTGCTTGTGCAGGTGCTAAATATATTCTCAATACTCTCACAGATAATTTCTTAAATGAAGTCGCAGAAAAAGGGGAGTATATAAGAGAAAAACTTGGCGCTATTGAAGAAATAAAATCTGTCAGCGGTTTAGGTCTTATGCTCGGTATTGAATTAAAGACTAAAAATGCCGGTGAAGTCGCAAAAAAATGCAGTGAGAACGGACTTTTAATTCTCACCGCTAAAACTAAGCTTCGAATGTTACCGCCTTTGGTAATTTCAAAAGAAGAAATCGACAAAGGTATCAACATATTGAAAAATATTATTGCAGAGGTATAAACTATGAAACATCTTTTAAGTATGCTCTCACTTTCAACTGAAGAGATTACAGAAATTTTAAATCTTGCAGACCAGTTGAAATATGAAAATAAAAACGGAATCAAACACCATAGACTTGAAGGTCAGACACTTGGTATGATTTTCCAGAAATCATCAACTCGTACTCGTGTTTCTTTTGAAACAGGTATGTATCAGCTTGGTGGTCAGGCGCTCTTCCTTTCAAACCGTGACTTGCAGATTGGTCGTGGTGAGCCAATTCAGGATACAGCTCGTGTGCTTTCTCGTTACCTTGACGGTATTATGATTAGAACTTTTGAGCAGAGTGAAGTTGAAAACCTTGCAAAATATGGTTCTATTCCAATTATCAACGGTCTTACTGACTTCTGCCATCCTTGTCAGGTGCTTGCTGACCTTATGACAGTCCGTGAGCATAAAGGTCACCTTGACGGACTTAAAATGACATATATCGGTGACGGTAACAATATGGCAAATTCACTTATCGTCGGTGGTCTTAAAATGGGTATGGATGTAACAGTTGCTTGCCCTGAAAACTATGACCCTGACCAAAGAGTTCTTGACTTTGCAAAGGATTATAAAGGTTTCGGTCTTTATCGTGACCCTGTTGAAGCTTGTGCTGGTGCAGATGTAATCTTCACAGATGTTTGGGCATCAATGGGTCAAGAGCAAGAAGCTTATGAAAGAAGACAGATTTTCCAAGGCATCTATCAAATCAATGATAAGTTGTTAGAAGCAGCAAACCCAGGCTGTATGGTGCAACATTGTCTTCCTGCACACCGTGGCGAAGAAATCACAGAAAAAGTGTTTGAAGAACATGCAGACGAAATCTTCGACGAAGCAGAAAACAGACTCCACGCACAAAAAGCAGTTATGGTTGCACTTATGGAGAAAAAATAATTCTTTTTGGCATATTTTCCGCAATACCGCGTGTCTATCGGCTCGCGGTATTTTTATACAGCTTCGCCTTGGACACATTGTCTTACGAAAAATCTGCTCAAAAATAATGTGTTCTATAAAAGTATGATATTTAACTAAAAATGTAGGGGCGATTCACGAATCGCCCTTTTTGTTTGACTTTTTATAAAGTTAGTGTTATATTTGATTTGTAAGAGTTTGATTTTAATTTGTAAAGAATTATATAGATTATTTGGGGAAGGGTATATGACAAACGATAAGGCAATTATAAGAAAACTTATTTATCAAGTAATAACATTTGTATTGCTAATAGTAATAGCTTCATATTGGCTTGACTTTTCTGGTTCAGCGAGTGGTATTGTGTCAGCGGCAACTTTGGAAATACCTATATTTACTATAATAGGACTTTCTAAAATAATCCGTACAATAGTTTATATTCATGGTACATACGATTCTGAAATTGAATTTACAAAATATTCTGATGTTGCATCAAACTTACCAAAAAATCATAAGAAAATTTATCGCTTAACGGCTATAATCGCAGTTGTAGTTTGTGTTTTATTGTCTTCGTGGTCGTCGATTTCTATGCTTTTAACAGCTAATGTTTTAGAAGATGATTTCAAAGATTTTAAAATTGAAAATTATACTAATCTTGATGTTAATACGGCATCTGTGGCTTTAAATAATACATATTTTGCAAGCACATTACCTGCCGTAACAGTTACAAGTGGTCCGTTATATGATTTTAATGAAAACACAGCTACAACAGATGGCGAAATTATTGGTAAGAGTCGGGGCATTGCTTTTTATACATGGATGAAGGATTGCCCAAGATGGGCTGTTAAAAAAATATATGACGAAGAAGTTTACCAACTTGAAAAATCTCGCTATGTTGAAGATGGATTTTCAACACTGAAAGAAATAAATGAAGAAAACATAATTGGATATTATGCCTTAAAAAATGATGGCTCATATATCAGAATAGTCGCCATGTCTGGTAATGATTTAGTTAGTCTTTGCATTGGAGACCAAGGGCTTGGTGGAGTGTTAAAGGTCGATTATGAAAAAGTAATAGATTTTGTTTTTGATTGGTTAGAAAAGAATTAATATAATAAAAAGTGGTGCTCAATTGAACACCACTTAATTTTTGTTTATATTTTATTTAACCCATTTAGCAACTGCTGTTTCAACTAATTCAACAACCTTGTCAACGATTACTTCGTCGCCATCTTGAAGGTTTAAGAGTGGCTCTCTTACACCACCAAGCTCAAGTCCTGCTCTCTTTTTAAGAGCAGCCTTTGCAGTTGCATACATATTACCTTTTGTTGAGCACATTGTGTAAATTACTTCGTTGATGTCGTCCTGCAATTTATATGCTTCCTTAACATCGCTGGCTTTAATCATATTGTTAAGTGTAACGAAAAGCTCAGGCATAACACCATATGTACCACCAATGCCACCTTCAGCACCAATCATACGGCCACCGATAAACTGTTCGTCAGGACCATTGAAAATAACAACTTCACGGTTGTTGAGTGCTGCTTGACGACGGAACATCTGAATGTCCTGAATTGGCATTGATGAGTTCTTAACACCAATTACTCTAGGATTTTTAAGCATCTCGTCGAACAATGGCATTGTAAGTGCAACACCTGCAAGCTGTGGAATGTTATAAATAACATAATCTGTGTTTGGTGCTGCTGCTGAAATGTCATTCCAGTATTTTGCAATAGCCTTTTCGGGAAGTCTGAAATAAATTGGTGGGATTGTTGCGATGGCATCAACACCAAGTGCTTCAGCGTGACGAGCAAGCTCACAGCTGTCTTTTGTATTGTTACAAGCAACATGAGCAATAATTGTGATTCTGCCTTTGTTGGCTTCCATAACTGCTTCAAGTGTCTTTTTTCTGTCTTCAACACTTAAATAGATGCATTCACCTGATGAACCACCAACATAAAGACCGTCAACACCTTTTGAAATAAGGAATTCAACTAATGCCTTTGTGCCATCAACTGAAACATCACCGTTTTCATCATAACAAGCATAGAATGCGGGGATAACACCCTTATATTTTTCAAGACTCATTTTAATTAACCTCTTTCTTCAATTTCTTTCATCATTTGGTCAAGCATAATAAGACATCTTGGCACGTGGAATGGTCCTTTGAATGTTGAACCAATACAAGCAGGAAGTGTAGGATTACCATCACGACGAAGATAACCATACCATTCACCACAAGGTGCTACTGCAAACTTGTCCTTTGTATATTCGAACAACTGATTGAAAATATCGAGATATTTTTCATTCTTTGTATCTCTGTAAATCATCAAAGATGCAATAAGTGCCTCGTTGTGTGGCCACCAGAGTTTCATATCGTGCTCATATGCTTCAGGCGGATTGCCAAGACAGTCAAAGAAATAGAGGATACCACCAAATTCCTTGTCCCAGCCTTTTTGGAATGCCATATCAAAGATTTCAATAGCTTTTGCGTGAAGCTCTTTATCACCAGTCTGATTTGCTCTTTCCATCAAGAACCAGCTACACTCAATATCGTGACCAGGGTTTACAACTCGTCCTTCTGTAATATCAAGTCTTGGTGTACCATCAAGAGCAACTGTTTCAAGCGTGCAACCTAAATCCTTTTTAACGTGATATTTTAAAATATGTTCAACACATTCGTTTGCACGGCTGTTATAAAGGTCCGCATTTTCAGGGTCAACACGAAGCATAACAGAAGTAACATTGAGAATAATCATCGGAATACCAAGTGCTCTGCCTGTTCGGGTTTCTGGGTCAGTCTTTGGACCTAAACCTGTTGGGTCAGGCATACCGTGGTTAAGATTCCAATAGATATCATAAGCACGTCTTGCTCTCTCTAAATGTTCTTTTTCACCTGTAATACCATAGTATTCAGCATTTGCAATGCAATAAAATGCTTCTGAATAGCAATATCTTCTTTGACGAAGTGGCTTGCCATCTTCTGTAACTGTGAAATAAAGTCTGCCTTGAGCATTTTTGTTTACGCAATAATCTTCAAGAAAGTCAATGCAACTTTTTGATGCTTTGAGCCATTCTTCTTTCACACCATAAATATGGCAGAGATAAGCAAATGTCCAACCGCAACGGCCTTGCATCCAGACACTTTTGTCAGTTGAGAAAACTTTGCCGTCTTTATCAAGACAAGTGTAAACGCCACCGTGAACTTTGTCCATACCATTCTGAAGCCAGAAATCAGCAACGCTATTAAGTTCATCAAGCACCCATTGTCTTTGTTCTTTAAGGTTCATATTTTTCACCCCGTGAATTGATTTTTAACAAGAAAATTTTAGCACAGAAAATACACTTTGTAAAGGGAAAAACTGACTACAAAAAACAATAAACACATAAAATCAAGAGAATTTCAGAATAATTTCAATCCAATAATAATTTTTGAAAAAAAGTAAAAAATATTTGTAAAAATATGTTGACAAAACAAAAGTCTTATATTATAATAATCAAGCCGTCAACACGACGGCAACTATGGCGGCATAGCTTAGTTGGCTAGAGCGTCCGGTTCATACCCGGAAGGTCACAGGTTCAAGTCCCGTTGCCGCTACCAAGGGACTGAACAAGTCCCTTAAAAATGGCCCGGTGGTCAAGCGGTTAAGACACCGCCCTTTCACGGCGGTAACACGGGTTCGATTCCCGTCCGGGTCACCAAAAAGAAACAGCTACACAAAGTGTGGCTGTTTTCTTTTTGCCTGAATTCAAATATAGGGAATCGAACCCGAGAGGGCTTTTGCGTCAAGAAAACAATTCGGGGAATTGTTTTTAGCCAAAAGGCGTGAGACAGTTATGTCGAGCGTGCAGTATGCAAGGCGAAGCCGTAGCAGACGGTCGATTCCCGTCCATATTACATAAAAATAAAAGAGAGTACACAAAAGTGTACTCTCTTTTAATGGCACGCCGGAAGGGATTCGAACCCCCGACCTTTTGGTTCGTAGCGTCGACGATAACCTTAAAAGATAGGTTTTGAGTTAATTTTACTCTAATAATCCCAATATTTCAAGCACATTTTTCAAATAATTCTAATATTTACATCGCGTTTTCACCTCAAGTGGTCCATAAGTGGTCTAAAATAGAATCTAAGTTTTTTGTAAAAAAACTAAATTTATTATATTTTTTGTCACATTTCTATTTCAAAAAACGATTTATATTAAATAGGTATGTTTTATATGAAATATACTTTAGAAAATATAACAAAATATTAATAAACAGTAATTGTCAAAATAATTGTCGTTCTCCAAAAAATGGCTATATGTGTAGAGAATGTTTTGATAAAAGCTAAATATAACGCAGAACAAATCAGTTGAAAGTGACATTATTCTGCGTGTTTGTGAAAAGCTCAACCTACAAATAGACGACATAGTTTTATATAAGATTAATAATAAAGGAGATAATATATGCCACGTCCAAATGTTACAGTTTATGATTTATTACTGTCATGCCCAGGCGATGTGCTTGACTTGAAAGGAGTTATAGAAGAGTGTACCACAATATTTAACAACACTCTTGGAACAATAAACAATATTCGTGTTGACCTTAAACATTGGTCGACGGATAGTTTTCCACAATCTGGCGGAAAACCTCAAAAATTACTCAATGAACAGTTTGTTAATAATTGTGATTTGTGTGTTGCTTTGCTCGGAACAAGATTTGGCACCCCGACCGATCATTACGATTCTGGCACTGAAGAAGAAATCGAAATTATGCTTTCTCAAGGCAAACAAGTTTTTCTGTATTTTATAGAAAGGCAAGTAGATCATAGCACGATTGATCTGGAGCAATTAGCAAAAGTTAAGAGTTTCAAAGACAAGTATGCTGATAAAGGCATATACTCTGTTATAAAAAGCGATGAACAGCTGCGAAAAGAATTTCAAAATGCAATTACTATGTATTTTCTCAAGACAGTATCATCTACCATTTCTGAAGTATCACCTACCTTCATACCAAACCTATTAATCACAGCAGAATGTGATAAATCTGACACTATCTTTTTAAGTAATGATAGATATAAAAATATCAAGGTTCTTGTAAACAAAGAAAATGCTATACGAGACTTGATAACAGTTATTAATGGTTTTGATATAGTTCCTTCAGAAACACCGGAAGAAATAAACACTCCCAAACTTACTGATGAGCAAAAGGAACATATGACCGTAGGGGAAATAATGAAAGGATTAGCCAATGGTTCAATTAGTAAAGCAGATTATCATACGATGTTGGGGCAGGAACCACCCGTATGCAAAAAAGTTGAATTGTACTCAGGGTACATTGAGTTAGTTGAAACTTTTTGTGCAAAAAAAGGAATAACGCTTTCAAATGAGTTTTGGAGTTTGGGAAATCTACATTTTGAAACCTCAACTCCAGTATTTAATATCATGAATACAACAACGACTGAATACATAGGTTCAGATAGCGAAAAAGAAAAGCATAATCACTTAAAAGAACTTATAAAAAAGGTCGAGGATTACAACGATGCTGAGGAGTATTTTCTTAAACTATCCTCTTTGTATAATACATCGCTTGTTATCAGCAATATGGGTACTACATTTGACGAAGATATTGATGTAAAAATTTTTATTGATAAGGGTCATTTAGTAAACATAGAAAATTTACCTATCCCAGGGATACATTTCATAGAGGAAATCGTAGACGCAGATGCAGTAGAATATTTATTCGCAGGACATTCTACTGCTGACGTGGAAGCATATTCAAATTATCCTGTTCAACCATACATACCTGGTCTTATTAACCTTCCTTTTAAAAGTAGAGAAGACGAACTTGAAGAGTGCAAACAAAAATATTGTGATTCACTTAATGATGTCTTCTGTTATGGAATTCGTGATACAGACAAAGAAGATATTTTGTGTTTTAATGTGCCTTATTTAAAACAACACACCTCGATGCATTTCCCTGCATACTTATTCTTTGAATCTGTACCACAATATATTAGATATGAGATTCGTTCGAAGCATTCTCCAAATGTCTATACTAAAAAGTTTCAGGTTAAAGTTCAGGAATAATATAAAAAAGAACATTTGAGTAATATGTTTTCTATGTAGTGTCCACTATTCCATTAAAAAGACAGGGTTTAAGTTCATACCATTTTAATAATTCTAATATTTCCATCGAGTTTTCACCTCAAGTGGTCCATAAGCGGTCTAATCGCTAGAATTAATCAAATAAGTTCTGATAGTATGTGGATAACTAGTTTCAATCATTGACAAGCTCAGCAATGTAATTTTTAAAAGCATATTTTGGTTCGTATTTCGAACGATACCCATTATCATATACACAATCATTTCAGATGTTTAATCCCTTTTATGCGAACACACAGAAACGTATAAAGAAAAAGTCGGGTACAGATGATAAGGCGTCAGTTTCCATATATATTTCAATAAGTTTAATTCGAATTCTAAAGAATTCTTTTTATCGTAACCATTTTTCAACATCCTCATAAATAGAAACAATTCCTATAATTTTTTATATTCGGCTTTTAAAAATGGAAAAATTGTGTAAGATGTTCTAATGTTATTGTTTCATCGTATGGTAATGTTTCATATCTAATACTTGTGTTATAACACATAAATCAGTATTAGCATATATTTGTTATTGAATATACTTTAGTAAAATACAAAAAAATGTCACAAAATATGACTTCATTCCGATTATAAATTTAGACACTTGACTTGTATAAAATAGTTTTATTAACTAAAAATATTTGACTAAAAAATACTATAATAATAAAAAACAAAATATAATAAAAAAAGTGATCGAAAGATAAAAATACTATTAAAACAACCATATCATATATGATACGCTAATGTGGCGCATTTGTATTTTATTTTTTGAACTGCAAATAAATATTTTTGACTGGAGATTATTATGAAACGAGTTTTTATTCATTCTAATAAAAAATGTGAGAAAAATTGTATGTATTGTTTTTCAAAATGGGATAATTATAAATATCCGAAAATTAATGAAGAATTTTTTGATGATGATGTGCTTGCTTTTTATCCAACTTGTGATTCGGATTTTGAAATTGATTGGACTTTTTGTGAAAAAATCTTAAAAAAATATAATGATAGCAAAAAAATAATTTTTAGTTTTTCGTGTAAGGGCAAAATTGCGGATTCTTCAATAAATGATATATTAAAATTAAACTCGAAAATTAGAAATGGTTTCGTAAAATTAGGTGTCGGATTCACAACTAAAAGTTGTATAAATGAAATCGAACCAGGTACTGCTGATTATAAATATAGAATTGATTTGTTGAAAAATTTGAAAGACACAGGAGTAAAAACAGCTGTAGTACTGAAGCCTATTTTACCGTTTATTAGTATGAACGAATACTGCGAGATAATCAATGATACTAGTTTTGTAAAACTTTTTTTAACAGGAGGTTTATACATCAATCCTGAAGATGAATTTTATAAAAAATTTATAGATAATAAATATACATGTGTTGATAGAGTTGTAAATTGGTGTAATGATTCGGTGTGGAAATACGTTGAAGATACTAAAGTTAAAGAAATAACTGATTATATAAAACAAAACGGTTGTTACTCGTTTGATTCAGATGAATACTTGTTGGAATATTTGTTAAAGCAAAACGATGTGAAAGGATAAATGTATGAATTGGTCAGAATGGGTAATTCTTGTTGTTTTAGGAATATTTTCAATAAGAGATATAATAGCAGCATTTGCAAATGTTCCTAGAAACAATAAATGGTATTCAAAGTTTATTTACGGCAATCATGATGAAAATTTAATAGAGAAGGTTTTATTTGATTGGGGTTTTACTGATAAAACGGCAAAAGAAATTAACAAATCAATGAAAAATATAGCCAAACGGTCAAAAATGAAAAAGGCAGAGAATTCTTTTGAAAGATTAATATTACTTCTCGCTCGATATACAATGGCTTTCCCAACTAATATTAATTACAGCAAAGATATTAATAGTAGATATTATGTGGATACAATGGAGGCTTCAACAGATTCTGACGATTTAAATGAAATGACAGAATTAATGGTTACTTTAATAAATAAAACAAGAAAAACAAATCCTGCTGTAATTGTTGTACCTAAAGGTGGTAACGTGGAATTAGCTCAATCTGTGGCTATGAAATACGGTGCAAAACTTGTTGTGGTAAAAGATAAGAACGATGATTCTAGAGCAACAACAATAGATAGTTCTACTAAAGAATGCTATAAGGTGAATATAGAAGGTTCTTGGGAACTCTTTGAACACCGCAAAGGATGTGCTGTACTAATTGATTGTAATACATCAAAGGGAACACAATTGATTAATGCTGTGAGTGAGTTTAACTCTGCGGTAAACCATGGTATGAAGGTTAAAGCTATAACTGATGTATTTGTGTTATATCGCGTGGATGATGGTAACACACATATTGATGATATGTTTAATGCTAAGAGTTGTGTACTACATAGATATTTTGACTTGAATGAAGATTACAAAGAGCAACTATATAATTTGAACTTTAAACAAATAGATAATAATACATCTATATATGAAAGAAAAGTAAGAGATGATATTGAGTCTATATTGCAACAATTAAAAGATAATCATATGATTTTCTTTTAATATTACTATGCATTTCTTGACTTTTTTGTGAGAATTAGTAAACGATAAACAAGTGAATAATATTGGGATTAGTTAAGCTGTGATGAATGCTTACTTTATAATCAAGATATTAAATGGAATCGTCCTATGCTCCAACCAAAACAAAAAATCCGAAACTATTGCCAATTGGCAACGGTTTCGGATTTTTGTTTTGATATAAAATTTTATTAAAGTCTATGTTATAGTTAAGTTATTAAATACCTTATAATTTGTTATGTATTATAAAATATCCAGTTCAACTAATTTAAAAGCAAATTTTGCACTTACATATGAACAAAAATTGTGATACGAATCGTCTTTTTCTACATCAGCCAAATCAGAAACTGCCTTAATTGAAACAAATTTTATGTTTCTCCCTGTCTTTTCGCATGCAAAATACACGCCATATGTTTCCATATCTATACCCAATACCTTTCTGTATTGAGGTTCAATAATTGCATCGATAATATCTCTATTTGCCACAACAGCAGAACCTGTTGTTATAGCACCTATTTTTATCGAAGAACTTTTATCATCATTTTTCGTCGTATTCCATTCGTCACATATCTTGCTTATTATTTTTGAATTTCGTTCAATATCACTTCGCAATATCGTATCAATACCAATTTGGTTTGGCAAGGCAGAAAAAGTTATTTTCCCATCTTCTCCTTTTTTTATCTTCCCTGAACCATAGTCCCATGTTCTCTCTGCTACAACAACATCCCCCAAATCTACTTCGCCTTTATTTCCACCACAAATTCCAGTCATTATGACTGATTTAGGTTCAAACAACTCTATAATTCTAGTTGTAACATGTGAAGCAGCACTCATTCCCATTTCTGGCAGTTTTACTCTCAAAATAATCTTTCCACTGGTTAATATGCCTCTTGAATATATAAGAGGGTCACATGGTATTATTACATCTCTCCAACATACTGGCAAAGCGTCAAGTGCATGATACTCATCATCGACAGCTGTAATAATTGCTACATCTACTTTATTTTTATTAATAGGCTTATACTCATTCGTTAATTTTGAAAGATATTTAATTTTCGCAATTAATTTTGTTTTCCAATTATCATCACCTATTTCCCAAATAGATAATGGTATGAAACTGCTGTCAAACTCGTTTTTTACAGCATCATAGCTTTCTTGATTTGAAGTTATACCCAATAAAAACAATGGACGGATAACGGTTCTGCTAAAACATATCTCTTTAACAATATCCAAACCTGCAGATTTTGAAAATCCTAGTGTTTTCATACTTTCGGGTAGAACAATATCAACGATTACCAAGTCGTACTGGTTACAGCTTAGTTTTCTTAATGCATCATCTTTTGTTACAGCGAATTCGCTATCATTTTCTATTTGATACTCATCTAACCAACTAGCAATTTCCTGTGTTCGTTCAATATTATCATCAATAAAAAGAATTCTAATCATCATTTTCACCTACAATGTATGTCTTTAACTTCTCTTGCCAATCATCATCTAAATAGTAGATTATTTCTTTGAAATTTGGATATTTGTTTTTACAATTTAAATCAATTTCTTCAAGCGTTGTTTCGCCTTCTCCTTCTCCAAAAGAGGCATATTGAGTCACTATCACAACCGGTACTTTATATTTCTTTCTTTTCACCTCATCTAAAAACAACAATCCACCATAAGGCTGGAAATGTTCTGATTCATTGTTGTCAAAAGTCGGTAAACTCATATCGAGAATAACCAAATCATATTCATTTTTAGTTAACTCTATAAGTCCAGAATTTAATGCACCTTTTTGAGTGATTATTATATTGTTGTTAATTGATTTTGTGAAATTAACTATTTGACGACCTTTTAATGCATCATCTTCTACAACTAAAATCTTATTAATCACAGGCAATTACTCCTTTTTTTGAAATAGTAAACTTTATTTCATAATTATCAGAATCACATACTGCCTCAAAAGTATTCCCGACATTTAAAATATTATATAAAATATCTAAAACTTTTATTTGGCCCATTCCGCCTTCTTTGTGGGTATCTACTTTTGTGTATTCTCTATTTACATAAATATTATTAATTTTTCTAATTGATTCTTCCACTTGCTCACGACTACATGCTTCAGAATAATTATTTTTTATACAGAATGAAACATATTCATCACTAATTTCTGTTGTCTCCAAAATAATTTTCAATTCATTTAAATTTTCAAATTTTGAATGAATAATTGCATTTGACAAAAGAATGTGCAGTATATCGTAAAGATAAACGAAAGATTCACCTACAAAATCTTTTGAAATAGAGTTGTTAGTTTTTAAATCAATTAAATTAAAATCATCAAACTGCTGACATAAATTCTTGTTTAACACATCAATCAATTTGTCAATTGTATAGTTTTCCATAGGAATTGATTCGGATAGGTAAAACCAATTTTTTATATCATCTATTTTGTTTTGAATGTTTGTTTTGCTTCTAGATATGTTATTTCTAATATTAGAAAGTGCTGAAGCTTCCAAGCAGTAGATTTCTACATCGGCATTTAAATTATCTAACAAGTCAATAATCTCGCTTTTAAGATTTTCTAAAACAGCGTCTCTAATAAACGCAAGATATTCGTTTGTTTTTATTACTATTGTATCCGAAATAATGTTTATAAAATCAAGAACTGAAAATGATTCTTTTAAATTCAATTGTTTGTATATTATTGCTACATCTTTTGTATCCATATAATAATCGAAAAGAGCTCCTTTTATCTCATTTTCAATAAATACTTTAAATGTTGTGTTTGTCAAAACATGAATCCTATTAAGTAATTGTTCTCTAAAGTCTTTTATAACCTCCGTAATTTTTTGTGAAACATGCTCTTTTGAAAACATAGATTTAAAAAAATTGTTTTCAGTGTTATATAGATTATTTTCTATAAACACTT
Organism: uncultured Clostridia bacterium; assembly: GCA_937896885.1. Classification (GTDB taxonomy): domain Bacteria; phylum Bacillota; class Clostridia; order Oscillospirales; family Acutalibacteraceae; genus Fimenecus. The sequence goes on along the minus strand of CALBNX010000014.1, from coordinate 52,503 downwards.
TCTTTATTGTGTTTTCAAAAGTTCCATGTCGTACTCGTGTACTAAGGTATGTATCAAGGCCCCTGCTTCCAAAACAGAACTCTGCGGCATATACTTTATACATATTTTCGAGTACAATATCGCGAGACAAAGCAATAAAACGCCAACTTTGTGGTTCAGTGCTGATAATCATTGGTGACGAAAAAGAAACATACTCTATTGCATCTGGTCTAGTATCATAATACATTTTAGTTAAATCTAAGAATTGTTCATATGTTTTATCTAAAATATATTGGTAATCTATACTTAATTTAGACTTATCAATAGTTTTGTTTAATTTTCTTACTTCTTGTTCTTTTAATATTTCTGATATTTCTTTACCATATGAGCCTTTATTTGAAGGATCATTCTCAAGTAAGAATTTGCAGATTTCTATTCTATGGTTTTCAATCTCATTACTATTAGGAAATGTAACATAGAGACATGTCATTGTGTCAATCGTGCAAATTTCTTTAAGAAAATATATTTTAAGCTGCTTATCTATAGGCAAATTAATAATCTCTAAAGGCTTTACAATGTTGTTTTCATCCAAAAAATTCTTATAAGCTATAAGTTTGTATGGTTTTAAATCATTCACATTGAAGGAAAAAATAACATCACTTATTGTTACTGATTCTTTTATAGTAATATTATTTATAACATGTTTACAAACTTCATCAACTCTAAATCTATATATTAATGGAGTAAAATTAGCAATAGCCTTTGAGAAAATATCAGTAGCAAAATAGTAGTCCTTTTTGCCTAGCGCGACATAATATTGTATGTAAAGCAATGATATTATAAAGATATTATTCTCATTATCAGTAAAATCTTTTTTAATATCAGAATAATCAAAATCCATTTTTGTATAATGATAAAGCGATTCGAAAAAGATTGGCGGAACTTGTAAATCTACAATCTTATTATAAAGTATTTTATCATCGATAGAAAAGCATTTTTCTATCGGATTCTCCTCTATATAACTTAAACAATTCTTCCAAAAGAGACCTAAGGGATTTGATATATCAAACCAACGTAATACTCTATTATAACTTTCCATTTTTGACAATCCAATACGAAAATCATATAGGTTATCAGACTTTAAAACTCTGTATAAAGAAAGAATAATGGAATCCAAAATGCTTTTTTCTGAAAAATTATTATCAATTTTATTAGAAAGAATACCAGATATCGTGATAATAATAATTTTTATGAGACTACATGCTGAGATATCTAGTAAATAGTTATTTCGATTTATAAAGATTTTTTCATAATTCTTATGACTAAAATCAGCAAATAATCTTTCACAGGAAGAAGACATATTCATATCTTTAGGGATGTTGTGTGATATAAAAAGTAATAGTTCATCATCGTTCTCTATGCATGATAAGATATCTATGCTTTTTTGTATTAGCTTGTTTTCAAACTCTTCTGTTGATAAATAACTATGTAGAATTCTTTTAATGCAAAGATAGCTATCAATAATTGAATAAGCATTACAATATGCTAAAACATTAGAATAGTTTTCAATTTCTATATCATCAACATCACCATATAGATATAAAAAACAATTTACATAATCTTTTGGCAAAGTATTAGTAATATGTTCTATATTTTTAATATATTCATTAACATTACACTCAACTTTTGTAAAATGAGCATATAAGTTAGCATGTGATGTTGCATATTTATTTAAATTCAAGGAATTAATATATTCATCAACTCTGTCGCCTCTTAAGTTAGCAAGCATTATTCTATTTTTGAGTGACCACATAGAAAAGCTTATATTGTTTTCTATGTAATCCAATTCTTTTAATGCGTTTTCATAATCTCCGGTTAAAACATAATAATCAAATTTTTTCTTTATGGAAACAAAATTTACAATTTCTTCTTTATAGAAAGATATAATAGTACTACTCCATAATAACATTTTTAATAAGTTAGCGGTTTGTCCAGTAGGGGTATATTCTAATACATCATTATAATTATTGTGAAAAAAAGATTTTCTATTAATTGGATTAGAATCTGTAAAATACTTTTTTATTATATTATAATAGTCATCTCCATTATTTATTGAAATTAATAAGCCTATATTGGTAAAAAAGTTGCCTCTGCGTTTTAGTAAATCAATATGAATCTTCATTTCTTTGCTTGCCATATTGTATCCTTCCTTTTCCGCACAGAGATAATCATCTATCTCTCAAAATTGATTTCAAATCACAATATAAAAAAAGACATATTGTGATAAAATACTACATATTATTATATCTATTTATTACAACAAAATCAAGTAATGTATATCTATATAAAAATAATCGAAATTTTATTTGAGGATGAATATCTTATATTAACAACAGTAACAAGAGTTAATCAAACGATTAGCTCTTGTTTTATGCCTGAAAGGAGTTGGTGATAGAAATGATTTAAGTAAAAACATTCTATCAAATATAAATTAACCATTCAAGGAGGTGAAAAAATGAACGAATGGGAAAGATTGAGCAGACAGGCGGAAACATATAAAAAGCAATATCCCGCTAGAACGAGAGTGTTGCTTTTGCACATGGGTGATGACCCACGACCAATTCCGCCGAACACAAGAGGAACTGTAAGAACAGTTGACTCACTCGGTACTGTCCATTGCAGTTTTGACAATGGCAGACAGTTAGGTCTTGTCCCAGGCGAAGATTCCTTTCGCAAACTCACCGAACAGGAACTTGCAGAAGAACAAGACACAACACAAGATATCGATGATGTGGACGAAGATAATAATCCAGTTATAGAAATGTAAAATTGAATAAAAGTATGGAAGTCTCGGATACCTTTAGGTAGTCCGATTTTTTATGCCTTTTTTCGGAAATAACTAATAAAGGAGAGAAACAAAAATGCCAAACCATATTACTAACATAGTTAAATATGAGGGCGATGCCGACAGAATCAAAGAAATGCTTGAGCAGATTAAAGTTGACGAATTCGGTATCGGTACTATTGACTTTAACAAACTCATTCCAATGCCTGAATCACTAAATATTGAAAGTGGTAGCAGGACAGACAGAGGCCTTAAAGCATACAAGGAATTCCTCGAAATTTATACTTTCGGGAGAAAAGTTGAGAATTTAGATTTACTTAATGTCCCTGCTGAAAGTGAAGAAAAATTCCTTGAAATCCGCAAGGATATTGAACGAGGAGATTGGGAATTAGGAAAGAAAGCATTCCAGAATGCTTATCAGTATGGCTACTCAACATGGTATGAGTGGAGTATCAATAACTGGGGTACAAAGTGGAATTCCTATGGCTATAGTGAGGATATGTCCTACGCCAAAATGGATGCTCTGTATTTCACAACTGCATGGTCATCACCTCACCCTGTCATTAATAAGCTTGCTGAAATGTTTCCTAATATTAAATTCAGTCATGAATGGGCTGACGAAGATATCGGTCAGAACTGTGGCAGATGGGAATACGAAAATGGTGAACTTGTATCAGAGTATTATCCCGAAAGTGATAAAGTAGCCATTGAATTTGCGGCAAAAGTTATGGACTATGACCTCGAAGAAATTGGTCTTGTTCTCAATATTGCAGAAAATGACTATATCTCTGTTCATTATGGTGACTATGAGCTTGTCGAAGTTCTTGGTAAACCTGCATTGTATTCAGATAAAAAATTGACTGACCACGATGTTCCAAAAGCTCTTCACTATTACCATATCCGTACAGATGATTCCGGAGAATACAGTACATTGGAAGAAAACGTAACAGTAAACTTCGGCGGTACTATTGTCATCAATGAAAAACTTGATTTAGGTATTCAGAAGTTCATTGCCTTTGATGAAGACACAAAACCTCATTTTGTTGGTGATGATTCAGTTACTTTCGGTGACTACATTGACGGTGATTACACGATGCCTGAAGATGTTGATGAGGACGAATCCGAAGATATAGGAGAATTAAGTTTATGAGTATTACAAACATTACAACTGATGCTATTCCTCAAATGAATGAAAAGGAAGGTTTAATTCTTCAGGGTTGCGGTGGTGACCTTCAGGAATGGGTTGACGGAATTAATGAAGAATTGACTAAACATGGTATTCTTTTGAATAACACAAAATTTACTGACTGTCAGAGCTTCACTCATAATGACTTGACTTGTCTGTTATTCCCGTTTGATGATGTGGAACTTGATATCGGTAAATTCGCCATCTGGAGATTGCATACATACAATTCATTTGGCGGCACATGGCTTTCAGATTTCATACCAAACCAGTTGGGTGGTTATGCTGAGAAAAAGCACAAACCTGACTGTCCTCTTATTGGTAAGGATGGTAACATCTTCAATCTTATCGGCATTGCTTCAAAGACACTCCGTGATAACGGAATGGCTGAACAAGCAGTAGAGATGCGTGATAAGGTAAAAGCATCCGGCAGTTATGAAGAAGCTCTTTATGTTATCGGTGAGTATGTAAACATCACATCAGATGACGAAATGAACGAAGATGCCGATGAAGATTATGAGCCACAAATGTAATTAAAAGAAAGGAAAGTCATTATGAATATAGTTCAGATTAAGAGAAATGACCCTGCTTACGACAAAGTCATAAAATATCAAAAAGAAGCAATTCGCTATATATCCAAAAAGAGATTTAAGAGCCTTGAGTGTGATGAAACATCCATTCAAGGTTTTTTTCATTTCAGGAAATCTCGTACAGAGAATACTATTCAGACTGAAAAGAATTCTTTTGATTTATTTAAAGAAAGGCCTATGTTCTCTGTAGTAAGAGGATATGTAAAAGGAAATGATGACAACTATTACGCTATTATCAGACCAAGTCTCTTGCCATTCATCCTTTTAATAGCAATACTTCTCTGCTTGCTCACAATGTTTCATCCAAACGAGCCAACGGTTGATGACGAACCTTGGAATCCAGTAATTGAACAGTTTGTGGATATTGAAGAAACGACAGAAGAAGCAGAAAGAAATCAAATAACAATCTGTGGATTTACCGAATGGAACGTAAAAGCTGGCGAAACAGGAAATCTACCTATCTCACTCAAAAACCCTGACGGTAATCCCTGTTATTTCACCTTCATTATCACCTTGGAAGATGGAACTGTACTTTACCAGTCAGACCATGTTCCACCTGGTAATGAAATCAAAAGAATCAAAATCAATGAACCTTTAGAAAAAGGTACATGTACGGCATTTGTTTCAATTCTTACAAATGAGCTTGAAACAGGAGCAAAGATGAATTCAGCAGATACAAAAATCACAATCAATGTTATCTGACGGTTATACGCAGGCAAGATAACCGAAGATATATATCAAAAATTTAAAAAGGTAGGTAAAAAATTATGAAAAGACTTATTACAATTATCACACTCGTTATGGCTCTTTGCCTTATGTCAGTAACTGCATTTGCAGGTGAACTTGACCAGACCGCCCCATCAGGTGACTCAACCGTATATTACAAAATTGGTGAATTTGGTAATCCGAATGACCTCGATGACCCAACAGACGATGAAGTATCAGGTACATATAAAGTAACAATCCCTGACTACATTGAAGCTGCTCCAATGAATAAGAGCCCTGTTACACAGAACATTACTGCTAAAGAAGTTCTTATTCCATACAACACAACTCTTTCAATTGACATCACATACAATGATGAGCTCAAATTGAGAGATAACGGTGAAGTAACAATCGGATATGGTCTTCAGGTAGATGGTTCTGATATCAACACAGGCGATACAATCCTTACTGTTGATGCAGGTAACCCAACAAGCGTAACAACTGTTGCAATCGGTGGTATTCTTACTGAAGCACCAATCTATTCAGGCATGTATGCAAACACTGCAAACTTCGTAGTATCTGTAGCCTAAGTAATTACTGTAGCCCCTTCTTGCCTTGGGGCTATTAATCTTAATTAAGGAGAAAAGTTATGAAAAAAATTATCTCAATGTTTTGCGTTCTGCTCACGCTCCTTACGGCATTCCCGTTAACCTCCTTTGCTGCAGAAAGCAAAACGGCAACATTAGATTATACAGTAGAAAGTAGCTACACAGTTACCCTTCCTGAATATATTGAAGCTAATGCAGACGGACAAGAAGTGAAAATCGCTGATGCGGTTATTCCATTTGGATATGAAGTGAATATTTCTGCAAAATTTGATAATCAACTAAAACTTCGTGAAGCAAATGGCATTACAATTCCTTATACCTTTTATGCCGATGATGAAGAAGTCACATCCGGTGATAGTGTTCTCAAACAGATAGCAGGTGCAAGTGACGATGCAGTAACAACACTCACTGCAAAAACCTCAAGCGATGTAAACTATTCAGGTGTATATACTGCAACAGTAACCTTTAATGTGGATGTTAAAGAAATTACACAGACAGACTATACCGTTGAAGAAATCGATGAAAATCCGTTACTTTTCGGTATTGGTGCAACAAAGCCTGAATATGTTGTCGCACAGTTTACTGAGGATTATTCCGCTGTTCTTGTTACTAAAAATGGCGATGACAGTGACGGTAGAATGAAAGGTTGGAATGCGAGAGAGTCTGAATTCTCTTTGAACAAAGAAACACTTAATACCGCACTTATCAAAGAAGGCATTATTAATATTGGTGTATGTGCTTTTTATGAATGCGAAAACTTAATAACAATTGACTTCCCTGAAAGTTTAACCATCATTGCAGATAATGTATTTAACAGATGTCATGCGCTTAATAATGTTGACTTTCCAAATAGCGTTAAAACCATTGGCAGTTCAGCTTTTTATGAATGCTATGCTCTTACTGAAGTTATTCTTCCAGAAAGTTTAACGACTGTTTCAAGCAGCAGTTTTTCGCGTTGTAAAGGTCTTGTAACTCTTGTCGTAGGAAAGAATGTTAAATCCATTGGGAGTTCTGCTTTCAGTGAATGTGATTTACTTGCCAATGTCAGTTTACCTTATGGTTTACAATCAATTGGCTTATGGGCATTCAGATATGCTTATGCACTTGAAAGTATTGTAATTCCTGAAACAGTTACAACAATGGCAGATAGAGCATTTAGTGAATGTAAAGCATTAAAGAGTATTAATATTCCGAAAGGAATTACAAAACTCAGTTATGGTCTCCTTTACTCATGTATATCTCTTGAAAGTATTGAAATTCCATCTGGTGTAACAACAATTGAAAAATATGCACTTCAATACTGTAGCAAAATTAAAACATTAGAGATTCCTGACACAGTAACTACCATCGAAGGTAATGCTTTGGCAGATATGCGTTCAGTTGAATACTTTAGTGTTTCAGAAAATAATGAAAACTTATGCATTATTGATGGTGCTTTGTATAGCAAAGACACAACAAAACTATACTTCTATCCACAGGGTAAAAACATTGAGGCATTTGTTGTTCCATCTCATGTAACAACATTAGGTACGGGTTGCTTTGGTGTGCATAAATACTTAAAAGATATTCATGTTTCCGAAACGGTAATAACAGTTGAAGAATACACAATTACTAATGCAGGTCATCCTGATTTACATACTCCTGTTGGTTCTGCATTCGAGCAACATTGTATTGAATCAACACATAGTTATGACAATGAAATGATTTAAGAGGTGAAAATATGCTCGCATTTTTTATTGGTTGTGTTGTCGGCAGTATGATTGGCATTATTGCAATGGCGTTTTGCAATGCGGCTTCAAAATCTGACGAAGATATGAATAGATAAAGATTTACGGTATCAATCGTTTTTAACAGATTGATACCTCTTTTTGTTTTGAACGATTGATGCCTTACGAAAGTAAGGTGGTTAATATTAAAACTCCTGTATCAAGGGTGGGAAATAAATCTTCCATCCTACATATTCTTTATGCCGTATTTCCCGTGAATTATGGCAGATTTATTGATGTATTCGGTGGTTCAGGTAGTGTGTTACTTGGTAAACCCGAAATACATCCCTTTGAGGTGTATAACGACTTTGACCGAAATTTAGCTAACCTCTTTCATTGTATGAAAGAACGCACAGTGGCTACAATTCGTGAGTTAGGTTTCTGCAATCTAAACTCCCGGGAGGATTTTATCGCAATCCGCAGGTTCTTTGACCATGAGCAGTTCAGCGATGAATACCTTTCGGAAGAACTTAAATTGACAGAGTTGTCATTCCCTGTTCCTGAAGCAGATGAACTTAAAGAAATCCGTACAAGGATAACGAAAGATTATGATGTACGCAGAGCTTCAATGTTTTTGAAATTGCTCCGTTATAGTTATTCAAGTAGTTGTAAATCCTTCGCTTCACAGCCATTTGATATACGGAAACTATTCGGTCTTATTCAGGAACTTGAAAACAGAATGGCAAATGTGGTTGTTGAAAATCAGGACTTTGAAACTCTGATTAGACACTATGACAGAAATGATGCCTTCTTCTATCTTGACCCGCCATATTTCTCTACTGAAGATATGTATGCGATTGAGTTCGGATGGGATGACCATGTAAGGCTTCGTGATACCTTGAAAAATATCAATGGAAAGTTTTTGTTGTCCTACAACGATTGCCCTGAAATCAGGAAGTTGTATAAAGGTTTTCCAATGCTTGATTTCTCTCGTACTCACTCTATGGCTCAACGATATGATGCCGGGAAAGAATTCAAAGAATTACTTATCGGTAATTACGATTTATACGAAAGAGAAAAAGCAAAACCCAAGCAAATGACTTTATTCAATCTTCATAACGGTATTAAAGAAGATGATGTGAATTATGAAAAAATCTTAAAGGAGTGTATTGTTCAATGCAAGATAAAAAACTAAATTCAAATGAATATGTCCTTTTGGCAATTCCAACTGAAATATTTGAAGAAGCTGGTGCAGGTCAGGCTGGTATTTTATATATCAGTGCTCGAAAAGGAACTATTGTAATTAAAGCTGCAGAAAACGAAGATGATTACATCTGCGACGGCAATTGCGAAGAATGTGAATTTTTCAATATGGATTGTGATGAAGATTGTGCTAACTGCCCTTGCTTCGATTTTTGTGAGGAATGTGTAAAGGATGTGATGTAATGAAACTATTCAGAATTCTTGGTAAACGAGGAAGAATTACCATTCCGTTTGAAATCAGACAGAGAATCGGATTCAGTTATAACGATGTATTGTCTTTCACAGAAAACCCTGATGGTAGTTCGGTTACAGTGAAAAAAGAAAAAATCTGTGATAATTGCAGTCAGCGACATACTAAAAAAGATGACGAAGTTACACTTTATGACTTCCTCAATGGTCTTTCTGCCGAGCAACAGAGAGCCGCACTTGTTCACCTTTCAGTAATGTGGGCAGAACAGCAAACCAATATGAAAATGGAGGTTTAATATTATGAATATTAAAATTTATCAGATTGACACCAATCGAGATAATGTTGGTGCTAAATTTCAATCCCTTAATCGTCTCAAAGATAACAAGGTCGATGCATCTTTGTATAACGAAGTATTTATGGGTGATGTCGATAGCAACACACTCGAAGATGTGTTCAAAAAGTTCAATACAGACGGTCATCCGTTACATAGAGGTCACGCACTCTCTGTATCAGATGTGGTAAAACTCGAAGAAAACATCAATGACCTTGAAGCTGGATTCTATTACTGTGACCGTATCGGTTTTGCAAAGATTGACTTTGATGAATCACTTGTTCACAAACAGGACAACCTGATGCAAGTTGTGTATGTTGAACCTCACAGAAAACCTTTTGTTTCTGAAATTGAACACACACTTGATGCCGAACAGAAAGCAGTTGGTGGACTTATCGAAATTGTTTACAACGAGGATGGTACTGCCATTATCTGTAATGAAGAAGGCAAACTTATGGGTCTTGATGGTAATCGCCGTATCGGTGATGGCTCTTCAATTATCGCTGGCTCTTTCTTTGTGGTGGGCTTGACAGAAGATGACTTCTGCTCCCTTACAGATGAAGAAGCACAGAAATATATGGAACGCTTCTCCGAACCTGAAGAAATCCCCGAAGAAGATGTTCAAAATGATATGGGATTCATAATTTATTATGGTTAAGAAAGGATAGTTATTATGGCAAACAAAAAATCAAATTTTAAGAATACAAACAAACAGAAACCATCTCTTAATATCAAAGCAAAAATCACACAGATGGTTGATTATGAAGATAGCAATGTAAAGGCAGTTGCGAGTATCACAATTGCGGATGCTTTTGCTTTTCATGGAGTAAAGATAATTGAATCCAAAAACGGTCTTTTTGTATCAATGCCACAGAGCAAGTACACAAAAGATGGCAAACAGAAATATTCTGATGTGTGCCATCCAATCTCATCAGAAGCTCGTGCTGAACTCAATAGCGTTGTTCTTAAGGCCTATGAAGAACAGTTAGAAATGAGAGAAAATCAGACGCAGAGTGAAGATGTTACACAGGATGAAGCTGTTTCTCAGGATATGTAAAAAACATTCGCAATTTTGCTGGACTTTTGAAAATTTTTGTGTATTGTATGAGTTAGAGGTGAAAATTATGAAAAGAGCATTATCAATGTTTCTATGCATAGCACTCCTTCTAAGCATAACAGGATGCAGAAATACTGAAGAACAGACTACCACTACCCAATCAAATGTAACGGTAAAGGAATCCACAACCGAACCAGAAACAGTTGAGGAAGCAACTGAAAGCACTACCGAACCTACAGAAGAAAGTACAAAACCTAAAAGTGAAGAAATAACAAGTGGTCAAAATGCTGACAGTAAAGAAACTACAACTGTTAAAAGTTTAAAGCCAAAACCAACAAATACAACAATTACCACCAAGCCACAAGAAACTGAAACAGGAACAACAAGTCCTGCTCAGTATGCTGCAAAGGCAGATGAGAAAGCAATAGCGGAAAGGTTAGCTTATTACATCAACGAGTACCGTAAAGAGCAAGGTACTCCCGTAACGACTAAACTTCCTGGATTAACCAAATATGCAGAACATCGTAGTCGTCAACTAATATCTAACTTTGCTCATGATACAGAAGATGAACGAACTGCCGCTACTGCACTCAAATATGGTGAGTATGTTGACCCATCCTTGTATGGTATGTCAGGTGAACCCTACTACACCGCTAATGCTGGCGAAGCAATAGCAAAGGCTGGGTATGTAGGAACGGCTGATGAGATAGCAAAGAAATTTGCAACACTCACAAGGAACAGTTCAGGACACTGGGCGTATGTTGGTGACAGTCGATACAAATATATCGGCATAGGAATCACATACGAAAGTGGAATGTGGTATTGCGATATAGCAGTTGCTATGGAAAATAGCGACAATTTATAAAATAAAATATATATGAAAAGGAACTCTGTTACTTAATGTAGCAGAGTTTTCTATTTGAAAGGACGATATATATGTTCAAGAAAAATATTAATATCAAAAAATTACTTGCAGTTATTCTTGCCGTAATATCGGTATTTTCAACAATTCCAGTTACGGTATTTGCGGCTCCTGCTTCGGATATCCCCGATGAAATGCTTGATAATGTCTATCTTGATGCGTTGGCATATACAGGATACGATGTGCAGGGCTTAAAAGATAACGGACAAATTTTCAAGAAATACGGTTCAATGGTAGCTGATAGTATCTTATCAAATATCAGTTATGATACAGGTTTTGCAAATGAAGGTACAGAAACTGTTGTAAATGTGTCAACAGTTTCAGGCAAAGCTCCAAATCTTGCTCGCTTTGAGAAATATGGTCTCTGCTGTGCATCGTATTGCTCATATGTGTACTTTAATTATCTTCCAAACATTGCAGGAGTTGGCACATCTGATTATATTCGACCAACAAATCTTAAATCATCAGGTGCGTGGTCAACTGCGGCAGAAAAATGGGTAGAATCAGGACTTGCAAGAGAGATTAAATTCAAGCAAAGTTCAGACGGAAAGACTTTTACCGCAGACGAAGAAATCCCAATCGGTTCATTGATTGTATTTACTGCAAGTGGAACGGTAAGTCACGTTGGCTTGTATGCCGGTAAGTACAATGGTAAGAATTTTATTACTCACGTGGGCAACAGTCGTGGCCCTGAAATTATCACTTTGGAAGGTTTATCAAAAAATGGTGCGGCAGAGTTAGTATCATCAGTTATTGTTCCAGAGATTATTGAAGAAAATGGTGTAATTGAAATATACAAAAAGGATACCAATGGTAAGGCATTAAGTGGTGCTGTGTTTGTTGCTACACATAAAGAAACAGGCATTCAATACAAAATTGGTCCAACTAATAGCAACGGATATGCTGTATCACAGGAAAGATTACCATATGGCACATATACAGTAAAAGAAACTGTATTCCCTACAAACTATCAGGCATCAGGTCAATCAGAATGGACAGTAACTGTAAATTCTAGTAACAAAGGAACAGTTACTATCAATGCTATAAATGAACAGATACCCGGTAAAGTACAGATTGTAAAGACATCAGAAGATAATAAGATTGATGGAATCTCATTTCGTATTATAGGTAATGGTGTAGATAAAACGGTTAAAACAGAAAATGGCGGTAAAATTACTATAAGTGACTTAAAACCTGGTACATACACTATTACAGAAACAGTTGAGGATAAGTACGAACCACAAGAAACAAGAACAGTAACTGTAGTTTCAGGACAAACCTCAACAATTACTTTCAACAATACCCTTAAACGAGGAAACTTGGAGGTTACAAAGACATCAGAAGATGGTCTTAATGAAGGTGTTAAGTTCCATCTATACGGAACATCTCATTCAGGACTTAAAGTCGATGAATATGCAGTAACAGATAAAAACGGTATTGCTATATTCAATGATGTGCTTATTGGCAACAACTACACCCTTGAAGAAGTCGATACTGATTCAAAATATGTAGTTCCTGAATCACAGAATGCAAACATTCAATGGAATAAGATAACAGAAAAATCATTCCACAATGTGCTCAAGAAATTTACAGTAACGGTTACAAAAACAGACGCTGAAAAAGGCTATGCTCAAGGCGATGCAACACTTTCAGGTGCAGTTTATGGTGTTTACTATGGTGAAAAATTAGTGGACAAATACACAACAGATGCTAATGGTAAATTTACAACAAAAGAATATGTTTGTGGTGATAATTGGACATTGAGAGAGATTACTGCAAGTGAAGGTTATCTTCTTGATGAAACAGTACACAAAATTTGTGCTGAATCAAAGAACTATACGGTAGAAAAGAATACACTCTCAATGAATGTAACAGAACAAGTTATCAAAGGCAATATTGCCATTATCAAGCATTCAGACAATGGTAGTACACAGATTGAGCATCCTGAAGTTGGCGCAGAATTCCAAGTATATCTTAAATCTGCTGGCAGTTACAATAAAGCAAAAGAAACAGAACGAGATGCAATCGTTTGTGATAAAAATGGTTTTACACAGACAAAAGATTTGCCATACGGTACATATACTGTGCATCAAACTAAAGGTACTGAAGGCAGAGAATTTATTGCTGATTTTGATGTGGTAATTAATACTGATGGTCAGACATACCGTTACCTCATTAACAATGCAAACCTTGAAAGTTATGTTAAGGTAATCAAAAAGGATTCCGAAACAGGAAAGACAGTTCCATACGCTGGTGCTGGTTTCAAGATTTATGACCCTGATGGCAAACTTGTAACAATGACATATACTTATCCTACACCTACAACAATTGACACCTTCTATACAGATGCAAATGGTTCACTTATAACACCTGAAAGACTTCCTTATGGTAAGGGATATTCACTTATAGAGGTTCAAGCACCATACGGATATGTAATAGACAGAAACCCTGTATCTTTTGACATTACTGCCGATACAGCAAAAGAAGATGGTGGAATTATAGTGGTGGTAATCGAGGTTGAAAACAAGCCTATCCGTGGAACTATTGTAGGTAAGAAAATTGATGAAGATGGTTTTGCTATCGCAGGTGCAGTCTTTGGTCTTTTCAATGAAAGTGAAACTGAATTCACAGAGGAAACAGCCCTTATGATTTCTACTTCAAATGAAATCGGTGTATTCGGATTTGAAAATGTTTCTTATGGCAAATGGATTATTCATGAACTTAAATCACCCCCTTCATTCAAACTCAATCCTACAGTATACAAGGTGAAGGTCATGGAAGATGGAGAGGTAATCGAACTTGTTGTAGAAAACAAATTTATTCTCGGCTCTGTTGAAGTAACAAAGGTGGATGAAGATAATCCTGAAATAAAGCTTTCAGGTGCAATCTTTGAACTCTATGTGGATGTTGACGGAAACAAGGAATTTAATCCTGAAATTGATATTCTTATAGGCGAACTCAAAGAGGATGAAGTCGGTGTATATATCATGAATGATTTAAGACACAACGGATACTTCATTCATGAAAAATCAGCTCCTGACGGATATATCAAAGATAATGATTATCATTATTTTGAGATTACAGAAGATGGTATGTTGATTGAACTTAAAATCACAAACGAGAAAATCCCTAAACCTAAAGTTCCTGTGCCCGATATTCCAAATACAGATGCATCATGGAGATTAAGTTTTTGGGTTGGTATGACTGCCATTGCCTTTGGTGGTCTTGTAGCTTATGTCATTATCACAATCAAGAGAAAAGATGAAGAATAAATCAGGAGGTAATCTTATGAAAAACAAACACTTAAAAACAACTGGTATTATTCTGCTTGTGGCTTTGCTCATTTGCAGTTTTTCAGTAATGTCTTTTGCCACAGGTGATGTTGCAGGTGCTATTGAAAACACTTGGAATGCGGCTAAAGGTCAGGTGCAACAAGTCGTGAACAATGTAGTCTTCCCTGTGGTTGACATGATTCTAGCAATCCTGTTTTTCGTAAAAGTCGGTACAGCATACTTTGAATACAAGAAACATGGACAGTTTGAATTTACTGCACCATGTATCTTGTTTGCCTGTCTTATCTTTACACTTACCGCTCCATTGTACATCTGGACAATTATCTGATGCGGAGGTGTAGAGCATGTTTGATTGGCTCGGTGACCTTATCTCCGGTATAGGAGATTCAATAGGCACAGTCTTTGGTACTCTTGGCGAACAGATAGCAAGAACTATTTGGGACACCGCATTGCGTTGGATTTATGAAATGGTGTATGGTGCTATTGCCGACTTTTTTACGGTTATGGGTAATCTCGGTGCAGAAATCTTTGAACTTGAATGGGTAGATGCAACAATAATGATATTTACTTTGTTCGGTTGAACACTGTTCACCGCCGGCACGGTTGTAGCAGTATTTGATGTAGCAATCGAATATCAGCAAGGTCGTGCAAATGTAAAGACAACTGCAATTAATATCTTAAAAGGTTTCTTTGCCTGTTCGCTGATTGGTGTCGTTCCCGTAGAGTTGTATAGATTCTGCATAAGTTTACAGAACACATTCTCGCATGACCTTGCAAGTATCTTTGCAAATGAACAAGGTATCAATTTGTCACAAAAAGCATTGAGCATATTAACCTCAACATTTATGGCACCTCAAACTATGCAGATTACACTGTATAGCACACTTGCCCTCATTGCGTTTGGTTACTGTGTTGTTAAGATTTTCTTTCAGAATATCAAACGAGGTGGCATTCTGCTTGTGCAGATGGCAGTCGCTTCGTTATATATGTTCTCTGTTCCGAGAGGATATACGGATGGATTCAACCAATGGATGAAACAGATTGCCGCCTTGTGCTTAACAGCGTTTTTACAGGCAACCTTGCTATATCTTGGTCTAATAACATTCCCCGACAATATGCTCCTCGCACTTGGTATTATGCTTGCCGCAAATGAAGTGCCGAGAATAGCTCAACAGTTTGGTCTTGATTCAAGCGTAAAGGTAAATATGATGTCTGTAGTTCACGCTTCAACAACTGCTGTAAATATGACTCGGTCACTTGCAAGAGCAAGATAAAAAGGAGAAATACAATGACACAATATCTATATCCTCAAAACCTTAAAGCTACTGCAAACTTATGGTTATGGAGTCTTAAAGATTTTACAATATTAGGAGTGTCTCTGCTTTTATCCATTGTTGTTTTGGTACAGTTCAGATGGTTAATTCCAATTGCTGTAACCTTGTGTTACGGCTTTTTAACTATCCGTATAGATGAAACAACGATATTGGATTTTATTAAATATGCAGTGAGATACTTCATTTCAACCCAACAATATTATGAATGGAAGTGATTTTTTGACAAAGAAAGATAAAAAGAAAAAAGGACATTCGGTTCAGGATTTAATCGGTGTAACAAAGTTCACCCAATATGGTGTAGAAACCAATCGTGGTGAGCTTGTTTTTTATTCAATCGCACCTACAAATATCTCTGTGCTTTCAAGTGTGAATTTAGAAAACAAAATCAGGCACTTTATGATGCTTTTATCAGCATTACCCGATATTGAATTTGCCTGTACGGATGCATCAGAATGCTTTGATAACAACAAGTTGTACTTGCAGAGCAGATATGAGAATGAACCGAATTCAAAGGTCAAGAAAATCCTTAAAAATGATATGGATTTTCTTGATGACATACAGATTGAAATGGCAACGGCCAGACAATTTATATTTGTTACCCGATATCGTTCACAGAAACCCGAACAAGTATTCTCTTCTGCTAATAAGGTAGAGAAGCTTATAGCCGAACAAGGATTTGAAGTAAAACGAATGAGAAAGGAAGATATTAAGAGATTCTTCGCCTTGTATTTCGGTGCATCAATGAATGGCGAAAAGATGCCAGATATTGACGGCGAACAATATGTGACAGAGGTGGATGAAAATGAGTAAGAAAAAAGAATTAACTCCCGAACAGATTGAAGAAATCCGTACAAAAGATTTCTTTGACTGCATTCTCCCAAGTACAATAAAGTTCCTCTCTGACCATTATATTGTTGGTGATTCATATCGTTGTGTATGGGCAGTAAGAGAATATCCACCAACAACTGAAGAACAGGCAATACTCTCACAGCTTGCTGACAGAAACGGTGTTACATTGAGAGTTTACCATCGTCTTGTTGAAAGTATGGAGCAGCGTAAGATTATCCAGAATGCAACAAGACGAAACAAACTCAAAAGTGGTGGCAACGATGTAAACGAAACTATTGAAGCTGAAGGCAACTTACAGGATGTAATTGAAATGCTTGCAAACCTTCGTAAGAACAGAGAACCGTTGCTCCATTGTTCCGTATTCATTGAATTGAAAGCAAAAGATATGGATGAGTTAAAGGAATTACAAAGTGAAGTTGCAATGGAACTTACTCGTTCAAAGATTTCAGTTGACCGTCTCACTTTGCGACAAAAAGAAGGTTTCCTTTCTGTTCTGCCTGTGGGCTTCAATCAGTTCGGTACACAGTTTGAAAGAGTGCTTCCTGCAAGCTCTGTGGCAAATCTGTATCCATTTAACTTTTCAGGTAAGACAGACCCTAACGGTATCTATATCGGGAGAGATAAGTACGGAACAAATATCCTTGTTGACTTTGACAGACGTGCAGAAGATAAAACAACATCCAATATCCTCATTCTCGGTAATAGTGGTCAGGGTAAAAGTTATCTTCTTAAATTATTACTAACAAATATTCGTGAGTCAGGAAAGAAGATTATCTGCCTTGACCCTGAAGCTGAATACGAAGAACTTTGCTCATCTCTTGATGGTTGTTACATTGACTTTATGTTAGGCAAATACACAATCAATCCTCTTGAACCAAAAGCATGGGGAGAAGAAATTGATGAAGAGGATTTGTCTGTCCCCGAAGCATTCCAAAAGGTATCAAGACTATCACAACACATTGCATTCCTTAAAGACTTTTTCAGAAGCTACAAGGATTTTACAGATGCGCAGATTGATACTATTGAAATTATGCTTTCAAAGTTGTATGAAAAGTTTAACATTACCGATACAACAGATTACAGTCAGATGAAGCCTACGGACTTCCCTGTGATGAAAGATTTATATGATTTGTGTGAAAAAGAGTTTATGGCATACAACCATCATTACAAGCATCTTTACACAGAAGAAACCTTGCAGGAAATCTGTTTGGGTATCCACAGTATGTGTGTAGGTGCAGAAAGTAAATACTTCAATGGACACACAAATATTACAGATGATGCATTTCTTGTGTTTGGTGTTAAAGGCCTTATGGATACAAACAAAAGGCTCAAAGATGCAATGCTCTTTAACATCTTGTCATATATGAGCAATCAGTTGCTCGGTATTGGCAACACAACTGCATCCATCGATGAGCTTTACTTATTCCTAACTAATATGACAGCAATTGAATATATCCGTAACTCAATGAAAAGAGTTAGAAAAAAAGAATCCTCAATTATTCTTGCAAGTCAGAATATTGAGGACTTTTTGATTCCGTCTATCAGAGAGTTTACAAAACCGTTGTTTTCAATTCCTACACATCAGTTTTTATTCAACGCAGGTCAGATTAACCCCAAAGATTTTATGGATGCGTTGCAAATTGAACCAAGTGAGTTTGAGTTGATTAAATACCCTGAACGTGGTACTTGTCTTTACCGTTGCGGTAATGAAAGATATCTGTTGCAGGTAATTGCACCTGAATATAAATTTGCATTGTTTGGAAAGACTGGTGGCAGATAATGTCTGCTACCGTTGCCACCGCCTTAAAGAAGATAGCACTTGCTATTGTTACAGAACCCGAAACCTTGAAAAAGATTCTCTGTATGGTTTTATCTGTTGTGGTGGGCTTGCTTATGCCAATAGTGGCAGTTGTGTATTTTTTCAGTGGCAATATTGAATTAGATACAAGCGGAATCAAAGAAACCGTTATATCAAGTTTAACTACAGAAGAACAAGCAAAGTTACAGTTTGTCGAAGACACAATGAATAATATTCAAGCATCAATGACTGATGCAGGTCATTCGAATAATCAGATAAAAGAAGCCCAGATACTTTATGTACTTGGGCTTTCTGATTATGCAAAACAGAATGACTTTGTTTCAAAACTAACAGCTTGCTTTTCAGACAATCAAACTGATGAACAGTTAATCTCAAAAGTCAATTCAACCTTTGGAACAGACTTGTCTGTTGAAGATTTCTCAAATATAATGAACGGTATCCGTTCTGTTTACATTGACACATCAGGATATGCGGATGCAACAACCAAGAACAATCTCGACCTTGTTACATGGGCCATCAATGCGGCAGATAATCATTGGGGATATGTTTATGGTACATATGGAACAGTCCTTGACAAAACTATGCTTGAACTTAAAGCAGAGCAATATCCCGATATGGTTGGAAACAATGTTGAATTTATAACTTCCAACTGGCTCGGTAAGAGAACTGCAGACTGTGTAGGTCTTATAAAAGGTTACAGTTGGTACGATACAGAGAATAAGAAGACGATTATCGGTTCAAACAATATGCCTGACATTGGTGCAGACAATATGTTTGACAATGCAACTGAAAAAGGAACAATTGATACGCTACCTGAAATACCGGGACTTGGTGTTTGGCACGAAGGTCATATTGGTATCTACATAGGTAAAGGAGAAGTCATTCAGGCAGCTAATACTCAAGTGGGAGTTATACGGACGAGGTTATCCTCAATCGCTTGGACACATTGGTTGAAAATACCATATATCGAATATTTAGAACAGGAGGAAAATATATGAACTTGATTTTTAATGCTACATTCAGAAGAAAAGAAGCAGACATTGAAACTGAAAAATGTAAAGTAACAAAAGTCATAGAGTTAACACAAAGTGACTTTGAATATTTTTCAAAACATTTACTTAACAACTATGATTTTATTTTAGAAAACCGAGATTGCATGGGCTACGAAGATGATGTTCGTTGTTGTATGCTTGTATTATCTGAAAACAGTAATGATAGGATTCTTGTTGATGCGCAAGGTAGTGCTTATGCAAGGTATGCTTCATTTCTTCCTGAAGCACGAAAGATTTTTGATATAAGTAACGATATCAATCTTGAAAATATATCAGAGAATATGGACTCTGATATATCAATGTGAGGTGTAGAAGATGGACTACAAAAACTTAAAAATCTATACTGACAACATGAAAGAGATAGCTGACGAATGTGTTCAGAGAGCTATTAAAGGACAACATAATGGTCGCTATCTTCTTGATATTGATTCAATGAGTCAGGAGTTTGGCATGAAATCATTAGACCAGACATTGTTAATGGATATGCTTTCAGAAAGAGAAGAAGTTGAAGTTCCTTGTCTGTACTGTGGAGAAATGCAGTTCATTATTAAACCTGAATATCTCAATGAAGAAACAAAAGACAATTTATTTGTTCCTACTCCACAAGAAATAAAAATTCAAATAGCCAAACACTATCTTTGGCTTAATGATGAGTATGGTGGTGTTCAGGCAGACTTCAGAAATATGTTTTTTGATAGCTATGACTTCAATGGTCTTGAATTAAATAGCGTAATATTAAGTGGTTCAAAATTCATTAACTGCAGTTTTCATGATACACAGATGTGCTTTGCAGAATGTATCGGAACATCATTTGAGGGTTGCTATATGGAAAAAGTAACTGCTGAAGAAGCTGATTTTACAGATGCTGAATTCATTAAATGTGGTATGCAAAATGGTGTTTATACTCACTCTAATTTTTCTAATGCAAAGTTCTTAAAAACTAATGTAATAAATATGGATTTTTTGAATTCATGCATAGTAGATGCACAGTGGATTGACACGGATATATCGAAAGCAAATATGAAAAATGTATCCACTTATCTTGCAGAGTGGATAGAAGAACCCGTAGCAACTATCATACAAGAAATGTAAAGGATGTGAAACTTATGATAAAAAAAGTACCCATTAATTTTTCGTACGATGAAGAAAAGTTAAATGCATTAAAAATCTATCTCGCACAAAAAGGTGTTACACTTGAAGATGAACTTGAAAAAGCTACTGAAGTTGTTTATGCAAAGGTAGTACCACAGAATGTGAGAGAGTTTATTGAGATGAGGAGTGGCAGAGTCGTTCCTACTCTAAAAAGAAGAAAAAAAGGACCTGTGACAACCACAGGCAATGAAAACAAAGAATAGCGATTTGTGACCCCAAGAAAAGCCCTCTAAAGCCTTTTAAATAGAAAATCGAGTACGATTCCGACAAAGAAATAAAAAACGGTTTTGTGGGGCAAATTTGCAAACTAACTCAAATGAGAGAAAATCGGCAGTTTTTCACTGTCCGATTTTGTTGCAGGAAAAAGAGGATGGGTTGCAAAGCTCCCATTCCTCGACCACAACAGCCCGCAACGCGGGCTGTGTCAAGGGGTTTTAGACTTTCAAAAAAGTGGGTTGCAAATGGGGCTTAAAAATTGTGTTTTGACTGCAAAATCAAGAAACCACGCTGTTTAGCCATTTAGAGCAGGGTTGCTGCTAAATTTAGAGTAAAAGGAGTGATAATATATGGCAAATCCAAAAGGTAAAAAGAAATTTCAATTATGGTATTATCCTGAAACAGAATTGAAGATAGATGAGCTATACAAAAAGGATGGGTGCAAGACCAAATCAGAGTTTATTGAAAAAGCAATAATCTTTTATTGTGGCTTCCTTACTGCACCAAACTATCGCGAATACTTACCTAATGTTGTTCTCTCAACTGTGAAAGGAACGCTTGATAGTTTTGAAAATAGAATGGGAAGATTGCTTTTCAAGATGGCAGTCGAGATTGCTATGATGCTTCATGTAACTGCGGCAAGTAACAATATTGAAAAAGATACCTTAATTGCCCTTCGTGGAATGTGCGTTGATGAAGTCAAAAAAATTCAAGGTACAATTAAACTTGAAGATGCCGTATCTTTTCAAAACTATGAATAGAAAGGAAATATTTATTGGCTAAGATAATATTAAAATGCAGATACATCAAATCGGGTAAAGTTAAACATTCAAAAAATTTAATCAACTATATAGCTACAAGAGATGGTGTAGAAAAGAAAGATGACTCTTGGGAACACTTGCCTGCAACTGTTGAACAGCAAAGATTGATTAAAGAAATATTGAAAGACTTGAACGATACAGCTTCAAACTTTGAATACAAAGATTATTTGTCTTCACCGACAAGAAAAAATGCTTCTGAATTCATAGCTCGTGCTATTGAAGATAATCCTGAAGTCATAAATCAAAGAAAAAAGTATGTTGAGTACATTGCTAAAAGACCAAGAGTTGAAAAACTAGGTTCTCACGGCTTGTTTACTGATGATAATGTACCAATTAATCTATCAAAAGTTTCAGAAACGGTTGCTAATCACGAAGGCATAGTCTGGACTGATATTATATCTTTAAAAAGAGAAGATGCAGAACGATTAGGATATGATAACTCTTATGCTTGGCAAAAGTTAATCCGTTCTAATGTTCCAGCAATAGCAGAGAGCATGAAAATTCCTATTGAAGATTTAAGATGGTATGCGGCATTCCATAACGAAGGTCATCATCCCCATGTTCATGTGGTAGCTTATTCTGTAGGCAAGCAACCGTATATGACAGAACAAGGAATTCTTAAACTCAAGTCTGCATTTGCGAGAGATATATTCAGGCAAGATTTGTTACAAGTTTATTCAAAACAAACTATATATCGTGACAATATTAAAGAACGCAGTAGAGAAATAATCAACGATATTAGTGAGCAAATTAGTAAAAGTAATTATGGAAATAAAACAGTTGAAATGTTATTCAAAAAACTTACTAACGAGCTTGGTGATTATACAGGTAGAAAGGTATATGGTTATCTTCCTAAATCAACTAAAAATATTGTTGATGCTATTGTTGATGAAATTGCAAAGGACGAAAAAGTCTCTGCTTTGTATGCGCTGTGGTATGAGCAAAGGAACAATGTTATTCTTACATATATGGATAATTTGCCAAAGAAGATTCCATTATCACAAAACAAAGAATTCAAAAGTATTCGTAATGCAGTTGTAAATGAAGTATTCAAACTTATCTCACAAGAAGATGAACAACAAGAAGTAGTTGAAGATACCACAAAAGAGATAAAGAATAATGTCCGAGCACAAAAAAGCGATGCCACTTCAAAAGTGACATCGCATAAAGGTTATGTAAATAACATGGTTTCAGCGACTTCAATTACTCTTTCCTCGTTAAGATTGTTTGCTCGAATTTCTCAAATCATACAATATGAAATTGAGAAAAACGATAATATCAATCAACACATCGAAAAGAAACTTCAACAAAAGATTGAAGAAAAGCAAATTGCTCAAGGCCAGAAAATTTCATATTTATAGTAATGATATTTTTGTCTGAATTTAATATTAAAAATTACCAATCCTACAATGTGTACAAAAGCACCAAGCAAAGAAAGAAGTGCAGATATTAAAGTTGAAAATATTAAAGCAAAAACATCTCCAATAATAATATAGGTAACAATGGACGATATACCGAAAATAGCATTAAGTGCAAAAAATATCATACAGACATAGAAGCCATATTTCATAAAGAGATATGAAATGTCATCATGTAAATAACAATCAAATTCAAAATCTTTTTTTAGTTCATATAGTTCTTTTTTATTCATTATATCACCTCAAAAACTCTTTATATAATAAATCGTTTTTTTACATCATTTTGTGACACAAAAATTCATCTTGTAATTAAACTATTATAATTTTTTCATTAAATAAGTGCTTATTACATAAAAAATAAGCCGATGGGGAGAACCATCGGCTAGGGGTGAGGTGTGGGATGATACAGATAGATGAGATGGGAAGTGAACTGTTCTTTGTTAAATTATTCTCTTATCAAAATGAAGAACAGTTTGTCAAATATTGACATTCTATCTTACGAATATATCGCTCATCCTCAATGTTTACAAATCGCATACTATCAATATTTTGTTACAAAAACAGCTAATTTAAAAAGTGTTTATATAATATATTATTATATCATATTGAGTTTTAGTTATTAAGAGTCGAATTACAAAAAAAGCACCCATTCGTGTTTAGTAGTAATTAGCATATAAGTGGATTAAAAACGACACCAATGAAAATTATTATCGGCTTTAGTATGTCTTTACATCTTGGCAAATAATATTTTTTAGTAATTAAAATAGTAAATTATATTATACCTGTTGGAAATGTAAAAAACATAAAAATGTTGAACTCTTAACAATAGACTAACTAAACTTTATTATGTAGAGCAATACATAAAATAATTTTAAATATGTCAGACCTTTTTAAATTTAAATATTCCATGGCAAAAGCAAAAGAAGAATGCTTACATATAAAGGGCATTGTAGCAACATCAAATAAAAACATTTCTCCATCTTTAGTCACTCTAAAATCAGCGCGACCATACCCATTAATGTTTAAAGTTGAAACTATCTTATCTAGTAAAGGATAAAGTTGAACTGCTTTTTCAGTATTGAAAATTGAAAAAGTATAATCATTGTTCGCAGAAGTTTCTATATCTAAAAAACTTTGATTCTTTATTTTTAATTCAATTGCTGGTAACGCAATCACATTACCATTTATTACAAAAAATGGACATTCCACTTCTTTACCGATAATATATTCTTGAAATAACATAGTTTGATTATGTATAAAATTAATATCATTTTTATTTAAAGAATTATAGTGCACAATTTCTTTAGATACTCCTATACTTCCACTTTCAGCAATAGGTTTAATAATTACTTTATCTAAATCATGTGGTTCTAGTCCACCCATCCATTTCCCTTGAGGAGTGTATCCACAAGTTTTTGGCATCTTGAGACCAATTTGTTGTAATAATTTATTATATACAAATTTATTTCTACATAATGATTGAGCAAAAGCTCCAGAACCTGTGTAAATTATATTTAACAAATCGCAAAAAGACGGAATTAAACTTTTTTTACCTTCTTTTATTCCATTTCTTGCAAAATTAAAAACCACAATATCAGCAGGAATTAAATTGCCATTCAACACATCCGTCATAAAGCTTAATTCTTCATAATAAATTGAATATTTAACTTTCAGTTCATCAAAAGCTTCCACAATTTCTTGATATTCAGTATCCGTAAAAAGTTCAATTGAATTTGCATGTTCAAATTCTAAAGTCGGTGATGGTGCTAGATTCTTTTGTGAATTTAGTATAATTACTATATGCTTTCTCATAATTTTTTCAAAGCAGTTGTTACTATATTCCAACAGTTCCTCAACATTTGTTATATTTATTGAACTCATATTTCCATCAACCCACCTTATCTATTTTCTTACTAATTTCTTTTAAAAAATTAGGTTCAATTTGATATTTTTTAAGTTGGTCTTTTATTAGTCTGTTAAAAATTGAGTTGCTATTTATGTTTAGTTTTTTTTGGCAAGCAAAAACCGTTTTGCTTTCAGGGAATTGACTTCTACGACCATATGAAAGCATCATTCCAACATTAAAATATATTGTGTCATACTCATGATCAAAATTTTTATCATTCATTAGTATCACTAAACATTGGTCATTATCTTCTTTTGATTTTACATTAATGAAGATTGCATGATCTTCAATTTCACAAGTTCCAACATAACTAAAATTATCTGTATTCTCATCATCAAAATTAATATATACTTTTTGACCATTGTATTTGAGATATGATTCTTCAACCGTTCTGTAAGTTGAGTTCCATGTATATAAAAAAAGTTTCTGTAAATAATTATTTTTTAACTTTTCTTCATAAGTTTTTTCTTCTTGTGAAGTATTTGGTGAGCACGAATCAAATTTTTTGTTTTTCTGTTCTAAGCACATATTAAAGCACCTCTTTATTTTATGAAATTAATTACTACCTTTATGTCTTTTTTTATTGCATTAATTATATTACTATCATTTTGACCATTTTCGAATTTTTCCAAGTTATTATTAAGATTATATAAACTTAATAAAAGCTCCTCGTTTTTCATGAATAATGTGAAATCTGGTGAATTAATTAGATTTTGTAAACAATTAAACTGAATGCTCGAATTAGGCTGTATTTGTAAAATAGGTGTAAGTTCTTTATCTAATAATATTAGCCAATTCTTTAATGTTTTTATTGATTTGAAATTTTCAATTAATCTATCAAACATTAATGCAACAAATATACCTAAAAAAGTACCCACCAAACTACAAAATAATTCATTCGATTTTATAAGTTCTCCCCACAAATAACTTATTACTACTATTAATATGATTATACCAACCAATAAAAATAAAAGAAAAATATTTTTAAACAATGACTTTTTCCAACTATACTTATTCATCATAAAAATCACCTATGTTGTAATAATTTTATTCATTCTTTTTTCTACAATTAAAAAATATTAGTCGTTTATAATTCTTATTTGAATACCGACTATATAATTATATATCGAAACTATAAGTGCTTTTGTGACATTTTTTTATGTTATTCAATAAATTTTTTATATCGGTAAAAAATTTATTGATATTAGATAAAACTATAATTAATGGAGGTGGAATAATGTATATTCATTTTACAGAAGAACAAAAACGACAAGCGAGACAAACGGATATTGTTAGTCTTCTGCAAAGCCAAGGTGAGCAAATTAAGAAATCTGGTTCAGAATATGAGTGGTTCTGCAACTCACAAAAAATAACCATAAGAGATAACTTATGGTTCCATCAATATGAAAGAGTTGGCGGGGATACGATTGATTTTGTTCATAAGTTCTATAACAAGTCTTTTCAAGGTGCTATGGAATACTTACTTGGCAATAGTTGTTGTGCGATAACCCATACACAGCAAGTAAAGAAAACAAACAAAAGCAAAGAATTTATACCTCCGCCTAAAAGCGATGATATGAGCCGAATGATTAACTACTTAATCGTTAAACGAGGAATAGATAAAGAAATCATATACTCATTTTTTCATGAGCAAATGCTCTATGAATCAAAAGATTATCACAGTGTTGTATTTCTCGGCTATGATGAGAACGGTATACCCCGTCATGCTCATATGAGAGGGATTGGTGAAGGTAGTACATACAAAGGAAATGCTAGTGGCAGTATTCCAGAATACAGTTTTCATTGGCATGGAAAAAGTAAATATCTATTTCTATTCGAAGCACCAATTGATTTGCTATCCTTTATCTCAATGCATAAAAAAGCTTGGAAAAAACACAGTTATGCGGCATCTTGTTCTGTATCGGACAGGGTGCTTTTTCAATGTCTTAAAGACAATCCTAATATCCAATTCACTTATCTATGCTTTGATAATGATAATCCTGGACTAGAAGCTAACAAACGAATTCAAAACAAACTAAATGAATTAAATATTAAATCAAAAATCCTCGTTCCAAAGCACAAAGATTGGAATGAGGATTTAGTATTTTCTAAAGAAAGTGAGGTAAAAAAACAATGTCAAGCGTTACAACTTTGATTATTGCCTTTGGGGTAATGTTCTGTATTCTCGGTGGTATATCTCTTATTACTCACATATACAACCTGAATAATATTAAGAGCAAAACTGTCGGTGACGGACAACACGGTACTGCTCGATGGGCAACTAAATCCGAGTTACTGAAGACTTACAAATATGTTCTATTCACTCCGAAAAAATGGCGTAAACAAGCATTAAAAGGCAAAAATCCAACTGCATCAGTAAAAAAGAAAGAACAACCATTACCACAAGGAATTGTTGTAGGTTGCAAAGGTGGAAAACATAACACAACTGCATTGGTTGATACAGGAGATGTTCATGTATTGATGATTGGTGCGGCAGGTGTCGGTAAAACTGCTTATTGGTTATATCCTTGTATAGAATATGCTTTGGCTTCGGGTATGTCTTTTCTGTCAACTGATACCAAAGGAGATATTATGCGAAACTATGGCTACATAGCAAAAGACTATGGCTATAGTGTAGCAGTAATTGATTTAAGAAACCCCACTCGTTCAAACGGAAACAACCTCTTGCACCTCGTTAACAAGTATATGGACTTGTATATCGCTAATCCGGATAAACTCTCTTACAAAGCACAAGCAGAGAAATATGCCAAGATTATATCCAAAACAATTATCTTATCAGGTATGGATGCCGCTTCATTCGGACAAAATGCGTATTTCTACGATGCGGCAGAAGGTATCCTTACTGCAACAATATTGCTTGTAGCAGAATTTTGTGAGCCAAGCAAAAGGCATATTGTGTCCGTATTCAAAGTCATACAAGAACTTCTTGAACCAACACAAGAGAAAGGTAAAAATCAATTTCAAAACTTGATATCTATGTTACCTGATGACCATAAAGCAAAGTGGTTCGCAGGTGCGGCTCTCACTACTTCCGAAAATACAATGGCGAGTGTTATGAGTACAGCATTATCAAGACTGAATACTTTTCTTGATTCAGAGTTAGAGCAATTATTGTGTTTTGATACCGAAATAGATGCCGAAAAGTTCTGCTCAGAAAAGTGTGCAATCTTTATCAATATGCCTGAAGAAAATCCTAACACATTCTTTATGGTATCTCTTATTATCCAACAGTTATATCGTGAAATACTTGCAGTAGCCGATGAACAAGGTGGTAAACTCAAAAACAGATGTGTATTTTTCTGTGATGAGTTTGGTACGCTACCAAAGATTGAGTCTGCAGAAATGATGTTTAGTGCTTCTCGTTCCCGTAGATTACAGATTATACCTATTATTCAATCTTTTAGACAACTTGAAAAGAACTATGGAAAAGAAGGTGCTGATATTATTGTAGATAATACACAGATAACCTTGTTCGGTGGATTTGCACCTAATAGTAGTTCTGCCGAAGAATTATCTAAAGCATTAGGTAGCAGAACGGTAATGTCTGGTTCAGTATCTCGTGGTAAGAATGACCCATCACAGAGTTTGCAGATGATTGAAAGACCATTGATGACTCCTGATGAACTCAAATCACTACCTAAAGGACAGTTTATTGTAATGAAAACAGGTGTTAATCCAATGAAAACAAAACTCAAGTTATTCTTTGAATGGGGAATAGAATTTGATGAGAGCAAACCATATATCGTATCAGATAATGCAAATAGGAAAGTCGAATATGCTTCACGAAAAGAATTGATGGGCACTATTGTTGCTAAATTTCATCCTGAATGGTTGCATCATGAAACAAATGAATCTAATACAGATGAACACGAGATGACACAACATAAAAATGGAAAAGATAAGACACAATTGCGTATAGTGCCAGTAAACCACATAACAAAACATAGAACAATAGCGGAGGCGATGAAAAATGGGTAAATTAAAACATGTGTATCAATCAGAATTACCAAGTCGAGCAGTTCTTGTATATCTGTATCTATATGACCGAGCCAACGAAAAGAATGAATGTTGGCCGTCAATAGCCACAATTTCGAAAGATTTGAAAATGTCTCAATCAACAGTCAGACGAGCTCTTAATGATTTAAGAAAAGAACGAATGCTTGAAACCGAACAAAGATATAGAACAAATGGTGCAACAAGTAGTCTATTATTCAAATTGTTATAACGAAAAAGAGCCATCTACAACTTGGTAGATGGCTCATAACATTGACTTTAGCTAAATAACATAAAAGTTATTTAGACTTATGTTTATATATCATTTTTGCAATTAAGCTACAAATGATTAAAGTAGGAACAATGACCATTCCCAACTTAACTAATTTGTTAAGTGCAGGGGTTACAAATCCACTAAAAGCAAAAGCTAAAAAGATAATATTCGTTGTTGTACATATAGAGTATATGTTATATATTCTACGAAATTTCATAACATCTGTAGCTTTTTGCTCTAACCATACTCTAAATTGAATTTGTGGATTTACTGTTCTATTAAATAATTCTCTTTTTTTCTGTTTTACTTCTTCTGGAGTTGTTCCTCCAGCTTTACAAAGTAATTCCCAAACCCAACGAAAACTTAAATAAGTAATCGGTAAAAGAAAAATAAAGTAAATTACAGTAAGCAAAGTTTGTTGCATATAATTCATAATTATCGCTCCTTAAAGATAGTATCCCAAACTAGACGCTATATCGTTGACTAAACTTTTATTTGGTTCTAGACATCTACTAAAGAAAACAGTATTATCCACTCTCATAAGATAAAAGTACTCACCTTCGTACAAGTAAGTTCTAATAGTGAAGTTTCTCATATCTCCGCCAGTTTCCACCGCATCTCTTGAAAAATTCTTGTTTATAACAGAATTAAATTTGCTATATGCAATATTTGCATCTTCAACATTGCTAAATTGGAAAAAGTCAACATAAATGTCATCATCTCTACAAGAGATTGCATATTCAAAATCCAACTCAGGATACTTTTCACTAAAATGCTTTGTATAATCAAGAGCTGTACACTCATATTCGGTTAGAGTATTCCATACTTGTTCATAAGTGGCAGGAGTTTTATCATCACCAATGTTATTCATTAATACAAACAATCCAAATAATCCTAGAATTGTGAGAATAAGAAAAATTATTCCTCTAACGGTTACTTTTTCATCTAATCTTTCTTTAGCCATTTATTTCACCTCATTAAATATTATAAATTTATTAATCTTAATTAAATCTAATATCCACCAACTTTTAATGTACTTATATCAATACAAAGTTGATAATCCGAATCGTCAACTAATCCGTCTTGATTTATGTCGGCAGCTTCTAAATAAGCACCAGTAAGTTCGTGAAGATTGGCTATGTATAGGTCTATTGTGATTACATCAAATCCATCAATAGCTCCATCACCATTTACATCGCCCAAAATTACAATAATATATTCATCAATTACAGTTCTGCTTGAAGAAAGAGTCTGTACAATTGTGCCTGTGGCATTTATATTGCCATAATTGTTTTCAATCTGTAATAATGAACCATTGTCACTTACCGCAAAGTAATCGTTAACTTTTCCACCAGCTTTAATACCTCGTAGATATTTGTTTGTCTCATCAACTTCTCCGGTTTGAGATGTTAACGCATAAATACTACAGAAATCTAATTGGACAAATTTAGCAGTTAAGATTCTATCTTGTGTTGCATTGAATGAATATGATGAATCAGCACCAAGAATCTTAACATTGTTCTCGTACCAACCACTGAAAATGTATCCTTGTTCAGGTGTTGCGTTTATTTCAACAAGACTATCTTTTATGTAAATGCCTGTTCCTGAAACTGTTCCTCCAGAAGTCCCTGTATTTAAAGTTATTGAATAATCGGGATAGACAATATACTCTGAATAGTTGTTTGAATAATCATTTTCTGTTTCTGTCGTTTCTAGTGACAGATATACATAATTAGGTTCTTCACTAACTGCTGGTACAGAATTAGATTCAGTTAAATTGAAAGTACAAACAACTTCCTCTCCAGGTTGAATGGATGCAAGTTCTTTAGTCTCAAGATTTGTTCCATTGTACGAATCTAAATACAAACTCAAATTAGATGCATTTACAACATCATATCCTTGATTTTTAATTGTAACATGAAGTTCTCGACCTAAATCACTTCTGACCTCTTCCATTGAGCTTATAACTAAATCAGGGAAGCCAACAGATAGGGTAGTGTAGTTATCTCCTTCGTTAATATCGTCATACTGCTGTGGTAAGGTTTTCACCTTGTAATCAGTTCTTGTAATAGTTTCAGGTAATGTAAATGAAAATTCTATATTTGAATACTCATTTACACCAACTTCCTTTTCTATACTATTAGATTGAACAATGCTTCCATTTTCATCAATAACGTTAACAAGGAATTGATTTACAGGTAGTGAACCACGATTATATATATCAGCCGTCAATGTAAGTTCTTCGTTAGGAGCAATATAACCACTACAACCCAACTCGGATATTATGGAAATATCACAGAAATCTTCTTCTGCTTTTTGAATCAAACTTAATGTTCCGTAATAATTACCCTCAGTTGGTTCTTCCAATATTTCGGCATTACAATATGATAACTCAATATTTCCATCAGATGTTAAGCATGCATCCCAACCTCTAATAACACCACTAACGGTTGTGATTGGTCGAATGATTCCATAAGAATTTGTTTCACTATTAAAGTCAGTTGCATAGAAGTCAACTTTTGTTTCATCAGCTAATGTCCATACAATTGATTTATTTCCATTATCATTTCCGATAACATTTATTTCAGTAACTGTACCGTCAAATATCTGAATAGTTTGTTTTGTAGATATATCTCCGTTTGTTACGCAGTTAATTGAGTTTTCACTAATCCAATATATTTCATCGTTCAAGATATTTACAGAATAATCGTGTACATCGTCATCTGTAAATTCAACTGTTTCGGTGCCATCATAGTAGAATATTTCTAAATCCTCATCAAGATTAGATTTAGCAGAATAAACAACTATATTTGAATTGTTTATATATCCTGTTTCAATACTATTTATTGTTGACAAATTTGATGCAATATTTTCAATATCTTGCCAGAAACCATCAATTAATTGTCGTCTGTGAATTGAGTTTGTTCCACTCATAACAAGAGAATCATTGTTAGAGTTTTCTTGCCATATAACAGAAATGTTGTTGTCGGAAGATGCCACAGAATATGTCATTTCTAAATTCTGATTAGAAGATGTAATAGCTGTAGTATTTTCCATTGTTGTACCATTCCAATGAGAATAGTATAATTCCATTTCCTGTGACATTTGTTCCAATGTTACGCCTTCACTAAATGTAGTATTGGCATTTTGCCAAAGGATGTGAACACCACCTGTACCATCGGGCTGTATTTGTGCTTCGAAGTCGGCAGTTCCATCATCCAAAACAGGTTGAGGTGTACTCCAAATGGTTCCGTTATAAATACTATACATCAAAGTAGTACGATTTTCAGCAGAACGATTTTGTGCATCATCAATGTATGTCATAAACAACTGACCATTGCCAAAGTCAACTATTTTAGGGGCTGCGTAAACTTGAACGCTAGATTTGAATACGTCTGGGTTAGTCGTATTGGATAGCACACTTGCTTGGGATAGTGGTTCAATGAAACTTAAATTGTCATACACATCAACTGAAACGGACTCTTCTGATTGTGGATATAGTTTCACGTTTAAAAAATCCCAATCATACCGACCATTCCAGAACAATGCATTCCATTCAAAGAAAAAACTACCTGTATACTCTGCTTCAAATGATTCTTGTAGAGTTCTAAATGGTATGCGGGTTAAACATTCTAATTCACCACTTAACCCAACATACGCTCGTGCAACATAAAGATTACCCTCAATTCCTACACTTGGTTTAATTGAAAAGACAAACTCTCCATGAGTACCCAAAGCCCCAGAATCATTTATGATAAGTTGAAGTTTACCTTGCAAACTGCCTTCAATTTGGAACTTGAGATAAAGTGTTGGAACAATAGGATATGAGATGCTGGCTTTTGCGGTTGCCATTAATCCTAGCATTCCCTCGACTACCTTGCCATCATTATTTATTTTTGCGTATCCCAAAAAATATCCGTTAAAATCGAACCCGACTTTGACTCCTTTATCATATAGGCTTCCCTTGAAATTATCTTTTATAGATGTGTATGTTGTATTTGGTTGACCTATTTTATATAAGGTTTTTTTTACCTGTTCATAAGCTTCATTGCATTTATTGATTTTTTCGCGTGTTCCACCAATTTCAGTTTCCACACCTGCTAATCGTAACCCAATTAATACTTTTGTAGCTTTTTCTTCGTGGTCATACCATGTTTCTATTTGAGCAATCTTTGTTTCAAAAGATATATCAAATTGGAATAGGGGCACAGCATTACCAAAAATGTTAACTGTAGGTCCATAAAGAGTGTCACTGTCTGTATTACCAGAATCAATACCATCCGTGTCCCAATAATCTGTAGGTTCAACATCTTTTAACCAAGATACACCATCATCTCTACCAGAAGCACCGTCTTTATCAATTTCAAAATTACCATCAGCACTAGAAATTATCAGATAATTTCCATTTTTATCCATATTACCAAACTGGTCAAAGGCCCAATTGGACGGCATTTTAAAACCAAGGTTACCGCTAAAGCCTGTTGACATATTTCCTACAAAACTACTGCAAGCATATCCTGCATTAGAAACACGTGAGCAAACATTTCTTGCACCATAAACGCCTACCTGGTATGCACTTGCACTTGTCACCTCAGCATATACTTCCTTAAAATATGGAATAATATTTGATTTGATTTGGTAATCCATAGCATCAAAATCAACAGCAAAATAAATAATTGTGCCATCAGGCAATCCAAGTGCTTTAGCGGCATTGACGGCAGCTTTACCGTCAAGTATTCCATTTTCTGCAGTGAAATCACTTTGTGTTGTTCCGCCATCTTGATATATAGGGAAAATTTTCAAACCAGCTTCAAGAATTATTTCGGCTTCTTCACGTGAAAGTGCTTTATTAATGCCACCACCATATGTACCGGTTAAATATCTACCTATATATTCATATCCATTTTCAACTAAAGCTTGGGCTTTTGCTTCAGTTAAAATTGTTGCACAGTCTGCAGCTATTGCATCACGATATTTATCTCCACAGCTAATAAATAAAGATAGCCACGTACCAGTATTAGCCGTTCCGTTAACAACAATTGCATGGTGTTCTTGGAATCCCCTGATAGCTTGTTTAGTGGCATTGTCATATACGCCATCGAAATCACCATCGCCAAAGCCGTTAACATATAGAGCAAACTGCATAAGCTTGGTAAAATCTTGAATCTCTTTGTATGTGTACAAATCACTATCTGTCTCACCAGAATATTTTCGTGCAGCATTTTCATTGTTTCTATCATATGGAATTGTAGGACAACAAAGTTTTGTTGTATTTCCGAAATTACCAGTAGCAACACCGACAGGCAATCCTTCTTCTGCTTGCAAAGCATAAACAAGAGCTTTATTTGTGTTTCGACCATATACACCGTCGCATGGATTCAATCCTGTATATTCTTCATAATTACGATTGAGCCACTGTTGAAAATTACGAATTTTATTATCACTGCCGTATGATGCTGGTAACAATTTGAAGCTATCCATTGACATAAGAGCCTTCATAATATTTAATGATACAACACCATCTTGTTCAAGTAAACCCGCATCTGCTTGTAACTGTTTAATTGCGTTCTCAACACCTTCATCAAAAACAGCGTTAAATGTTACAACTCCATCACTATCCATGGATATGTTATATCCCGGACAATATCCTTTGCACCACAACGCACCTTGCAAAATAGCATATTTGTTATCTGTTACACCATCTTGTCTTCGTAAAATATTTTGTGAATATAGTTTACTTGTTGTAGGTCCAAAATTATTAGTTAAGCTTGTTATTCCAAGCTCATATTGTAAGGCTCGTATAAGGGCATAAATGGTATTCCACCCTGTTTCACCATTTTCCGTAACTTTGATAAAACCTTCTACATCACCATATTCTTGATTTAACCATTTTTGTGTTAAACAAACCATAACATCTCCTTCCAATCCTTCTGATATGGGAGATACTTCATAATTGTTTGTTATCTGTGGGTATTCAACACAATTAATATCAGCAGTTTTAGGAAAATAATCATCTGAAATTTCTACTGAATCATCAGCCAAAACAAACTGACTGTCTTTGCTCATATCAACAATTTCAGCGTTGTTCAAAGCTTGTGTAATTTCTTCGGCAGAAATCGAAACTTCAGGTTGTGCTAAACTTTCAATGCCTGAAGCAATTGCTGACATTATAGGGCTTTCTAATGCCAGTAGAATTACAAGTGCTAAAACAATTGAAATTGCTGATTTGAAAAAAATCCTGACCTTTTTCACAATAATCCCTCTTTTCATATCACTAGTAGATATTAATTTTTGTACAATCAACGGGTATGGCAAAATTAAAATCTACCGTAATTTCATGACAAAACAGACACCATGCCATTTCTATTTTTTTGAAACAAAATATTTATTTACCAACAAATAAAACACCTCTCCATCTAATTTTGGTATACTATATTAATCGAAAATATGTATCATTTTGTGACAAACGCTTTGAATGGTGTCTTATAATCAATAAGTGAAAATAGTGCTTATTATTGACTGTTGCAACAAAAAAGAGCCACCTACAACCCAGGGACAACTATGCCCTTTAGTTGGTAGGTGGCTCCTGTCATTACGATAGGAGAAAGTGAACTACTCACTTGAAAATACACAGCAGAAAAGATAAATTTATGAACTTTTGATAAAAATTCTTATATAGCAAGATTTCTCTAATTGAAAAAATTTTTATTTTTTTATATAATTAATGTAATTAAAATCGCAAATTCACAAGGAGATGTTAGTATGAAAACACGAAAATACAGAACTTCCGATACAGATGTTAGAACGGCTTTGTGGGAAGTATATGGATATGAGGATTTCTATCGAGGTGAAAAAATAAAGTATAGAGAGATGGAAATAGACCATATTATACCTGTTCATTCTTTTGATAATAAAGAAGAACTTGCAAGATTGCTAAAAGATGTTGGTGCTCCTATTGATTTTGAATGCGATAGTCTATTTAACTATGTTCCAACACGTAGAGGAACGAATATTCGAAAAAGTAATAAGATTAACAAAGCTCGAATTATTGATGCACTTGAAGCAGCAAAAAAAAATTATGATGAAGTTCTGAGAAAAATTGAAAAATACAATAAAGATGTTGAGATAACAGAAACGGCTGCACAATTGTCCCAAAAACTCAAATACATGGAAGATGAAGACATGGAACAAGCAATTGATATTATTTTAGATGATATATTTGATTACGAAGATGAATATAAAACTAATGAAATATTTTGTTCTGAAAAAACTATTTCAATGTCTTATAGTAAAATAAGTTTTAAAGGAACATTACCAGATTTCCAAAATATGAACGCTAAATGTTCATTCGAATTTCGCTCACTAAAGATACGGAACTGCTTATTTACAGTTTATGGAAATAATAACATATATAAATTATTTTCAGGTGTGCATACTGATATTAAATATGGTTATAGAGCATTCATTAAAAAGAATATGATGAACAATGAATATTTCATTACACTTAACAATACAATTTTTGTTTTGCCTGAAGCAGATACTAAACAGTTATGTGAAATAATAGATAAATACTATGATGAATTCATAAATTCACTAAATGAAATAGATAACAAACATAATTTGAGCAACTATGAAGTGTGTCGTGATGGAATTGTACTGTTTAAAACCAGTTATTATTTCTATATGCTCCTATCTAACATCGTTGATAAAATAAAAAGTATAAATGATTTTAATATATTTATTGATCGTTTCCAAATAAGAATTGAACAGGGAATGAAACTATGCGCAATAATTTCACTAGTTCAAATAAATTCAAGTTGTGGAGTTGGTGAGCCTGAAATTCAATTTGTTCTAAAGCCTTATTATATTCATGAAGCTTCACGTAATGAAAAGTTTTGGACAGTACAGGAGACAACTAATTGGATAGACAATGTTTTAATCAAAGAGTTGGCGAAACATTTAAAGAACAAGAGTAGCCCAGATATATGTTCAGCTTTAAAAAAGTGTGAAAATGTTCAATTTGACTATAATCGCATTTGTTCTAATGATGATCTGATAAAAGTTGTTTGTAAATTACAAGATTATTATTCTTTGAATACTTGTAAGTTGCCTTGTTCGGATATATATAATGGCTTAATTAACTTGTTGACAAAATACAAATTAGAACAAGACAGTTTAGACTACATTTGTAGTCATTTGGACAATTGTAAGGATATAGAAGATATCATACCAACACTTCAGAAAAACTCTATTTCAAAAGAAAGATATATTGATTCAAAAGAAATAGAAATCGTTCTAAGACTTTGGATAGAAACACTTCGGCATATTACTCAAAAAATCCAATATATTGACATTAAAAATGCGGTAGAAAGTTTAAAAAAAATAATCGTATATTACAATAAAAATCAGTTGTTAAAAAAATACAATATTGATTTTTAATATACATGGTTTATTATCCCTTTATTAAATCAATAGTAATGAACTTAATATTTTTTACTATTGCTATAAGCTATTCCTAAAGTTATATTTATCTAATACTTCCTTTTTTCTCTGTGTTGTGATTTCGGTATAGATTTCTGTAATTGCAACACTGCTATGACCCAACAACTCTTGTACTGAACGCAAATCTGCACCGTTTGATAATAGGTTTGTTGCGAAGGTGTGTCGCAAATAGTGAGGGGTAGAAGATGGATTGATGCCAGCGTTTTCTTTAATTCGCTTGTATATGTATTCGATACCATGAATGCCAAGTTGATTACCACTACGATTGACAAAAAGTTTATCAGTAGGGATATCCATTTCCTTTCTGATATTCAACCATTTGTTAAGGTTGTTCCATGTCTCATCACAAGAAATGTATATCAATCGTTGTTTACGACCTTTTCCATGAATAAGCAAAGTCTTTTCAGATTCAATAATATCATCCAATGAAATCGCTGATGCTTCACCAATTCTTATGCCGGTACTTATAAGCACATCGATAAGTGCCAAATTCCTTGACGTTCGCAATACTTCAGGATTACTTTTAGCCGAGTTTCTTTCTGCTGTTGCAGTTTTAAGAAGCTCGGCTGTTTCTGTTTTAGATAGAGTTTTAGGTAATTTTCGCTCCTTACGAAATTTGAAATGACAGTTCTGATAATAGTTTTGTTCTATGAGATTTTTACTGTATAGATACTCAAAAAACATTTTTAACGTTATCAATTTACGGCTAATCGTAGTATCACACAGATGTCTGTCCTGTGATAGATAAGATACATATTTGACTAAAATATTGTTGTCAATCTCACCACCACAAAATTCAATAAAATCATTCAAATCAGAACTGTATGCCAAACTACTATAATCCGATATGTTTTTTGTAGATTTCATAACAGAAATGCACTCTTCTGCATATAAATTCAAGTTCTCCATATAAAAACACCTCATATTTTGATAAGATACGACCTATTTTATCAAATTATGAGGATTTTTGTTAGCTTTCTTACAATAACTATTGATTATTGTAAGTTTTTGAATATTTTTATAATTAAAATTATTTTTGTTCTTTTACATCTATTTTGGCAAATATGCCATCTTCAAATTGTGTGTCCAATATGCTTTGTAAGTCTTTAGAAAAGCTATTCATTTTTTCGTACTCGTTTTTTCTAATTAAATTAATGAAAGAAACAAAGCCGAATAAAGTTACAATGAAGAAACATAAAAGCATTATAGCGACAAAGCCATATGCTAAAATCACATTAATATCGATTTGATTATTCAATATAACCGTTAATACAGTTAAAATAACGGGTATAATTAGTGTTTGAATAAAACGCATTATAATATCAGTTGTTCTTTGCTGTGTTTCTGCATATTTTTCCAATCGACTATCCATTCGAGATTTTAATTCAACTATATCTTTTGACTCAACAGAAATCAAAGATTTTTCCAACCATATGTATAATGCTTCACAATATTTTTTGTGTGCTTTTATATCTTTATCACTATTCTTAATTTCGTAATGCTGTGCATATGAAAAGACTATCAGTGAAACAATAGCTTCTACTCCTAATGGTACAAAAAAGTATTGTCTAATTTGCTCTATATAGAGGACAACTACTGCGCTTATTGCAGATAGTATTAGAGCTACTAAAAGCACTATCATAAGTTTTGGTATTCTTTTAAGAGCTTCAGATACGGGTATTTTATTCTCTTTCAAATATTTTAAATAACTTCTATATAACAATAACTCCATAATGATACATTCCTTATATTTATTTAATAATTATGTTTATTTGAAGTCATCTCAAGTTAGGGGATGACTTTTTCTATTATGATGTTTTTTATAGCAACCAATTTACAATAACCTCTTATTATTGAAAGGAAACAATAAAATGAGTGATTTTAATATAGATGAAATAAAGAAATTTTATGAGGATGCTAATAATGTTTGGTCAAACTCACCTTGGTATAAATACTCTTATTCTTATATTTCAGCATATTTAAAAAAATTATTAATACCATTGCATAAAAATAATTACATATTAAATGCTGGTTCTGCAGGAAATACATACGATATAGATTGCCGAATGCATCATATTGATATAGCAGAAAATAAAATATGTCATTGTGATGAATATACAGTAGCGAGTATTGAAAAAATCCCATTTGCTGATAATACTTTTGACGGTGCAATATGTGTCGGAAGTGTTATAAAT
Organism: uncultured Clostridia bacterium; assembly: GCA_937896885.1. Lineage (GTDB taxonomy): Bacteria > Bacillota > Clostridia > Oscillospirales > Acutalibacteraceae > Fimenecus. The sequence continues at coordinate 12,279 of CALBNX010000014.1, read as the reverse complement.
TACACGGATGCGATATTATCTATTTCCGAACTTATCAGAGTAGTAAAAAGTAATGGATTAATTATAATTGAATTTGAAAATAGTAATGGTTTTGAATACCTATTTAGTAAAAACTTCAAAAAGGACACGGCAGTTATTAAAACCCCTTATTTGGGAAAAGAACATAGACAGTGGATATACTCTTATCAATATATCTTATCAATTATAAATAGTTTTAATATAGAAATTATCAATGTGAGTGGATTTCATATTTTTGATGGTTTATTCGCTAAAAATGATAACATAGCAATAAAGTTTTCAAAGTTAGATAAACTTGCTAACTATATCCCTACTCTAAAAAAATATTCAGGAAATATAATAGTTGCATTAAAAAAATTATAGAGCCTTTTTATATATTACATATGCTGAAATAAAAGTTAATAAACCACTTAAACTTTCTCCTAATAAAGAACTAACTGTATTTGTTTCAATATGTAGAAAGTTTAATATGCTTGTATAAATTAAAGCTATTATAGGTGGAAGTACAATCAATACTAATATTATAAAAAGCCATTTTAATATGTTTGATTGTTTGCGATTTGGGATGTTTATTGTCTTGTATGAATCTTGACTTTCCTTTAAAACAGGACAATCGACAAATTTTATCTCTAATTCAGATTCTTTAATTAAATCGTCTGATATGCTTTTGAAAAAACAATCAACTTTCTGTTTGTATTTTGTTTTTTCTCTCTCAGTAAACATATCCTTATACCAAACAATAAAGTAATCATAGTAAATAGATTCAACAATAGAAAGATATGTTTCTTTTGAAATAAGTTTAAGTTCATCATTAGATTTAATAAAAATCTTTGCATCAAAGGAACTTTCAAAATTATTTAAGCCCAAAGGCAATGTTGTATATGGTGCATCAATTTCTCCAAAGCCTTGAACACATAGCATTTTTTTAAAAAGTTTACTTTCTTTATCGACACTATTACCTGAATTTTTATTACTTATTTCATCAACAAAATAAGAAATATCGATATTATTTATTCGATAATAATTATGCATTAAATCTAAAAATGTAAATAAAACAGTTTCTGAATGAAATTCGTTTTGTAAAGTTATATATTCTCCAACCATAATTTTAGTTCGCTTTATATACGTTTCCATAGCAAAGCCAACTACTTCATTATTAAAATAAAGTATAAAACAATATGGTACAAACGGAGATTTGTTTAAATCTTCATTTAACCAAGATGTGATTTCATTAGAATCTGTTCTAATATCAAAAGGAATATTTTCATTGTATATCTTAATTGCATTTATATAATCAATATCGTTAGTCTTTTTTACTCGCTTTATAGAAAAGGCGTACTTTAAACTTTCTGTCATAAGTTATCTCCCACACGATTTAATATTATTTACAATAATAAGAGGTTATTGTAAGTTGTTTGTTTTATTTTTCAAAACTTTTTCAAATAGAAACAAGGTTACTATTTCCATTTGAAAGAATTTTGAATACATATACTTATAAGTATCCCTTTTATATATAAATCGAAATAATTTGACTTTTTGTGACAATAAAAGTATGTAATTTTTAGCACCGATAATATTTTATCGGTGCTTCATGCTTTTTTTGTTGAATTTTAATTGTTATTTTATCCCCACCAGTCATCTCCATTGGGGTCTTGGTCTCCAAAGGTAGGTGACGATGCAGTGATAATATCTTCAATTTTAAAAATAGTTATATCGAAATCAGGTGGTGTATATTTCTTCATAATATTGCCTTTCTTTAAAGTCGCCACTCTGAACGAAAAAGATGGTGTAATTGTATGTTTTTGTACCGTCCAGAGTGACTTTTTATTATAACAGCAAGATTTTTAACAAAACTCACTATATAATAACCTAAATTGATTTACCAACCGTATTTTTCAGCAGCGAGAGGATAGTAATTGCAATATAAATCACTAAATTCTGCTGTTGTTTCGACAGGGAAGAAATACCAAGTGTCTTCAACACAGATATATGCATAAGTTGTAAGACCATTATCAATATCTTCTTCTGTTACACCTGTTACCATACAAGTAAACATATAATAACCATCGGCGTCTTGAATGAAGCTTATAGGTGCATCTACAAATCCAGTAACAGTTCCACCTTGTGCAACCGTTTTTGCGCTTTCGATATTGAATTCCGTTGTTGCTCTTGAATAAACAAAACCTACTTTGGTAATTTTAGTTCTTGCTTCTTCAGTTGTGTCTGCAATATATTTTTTGAAGTCTGCATCGCTGATTTTTGCTCTTGTTCTTACATCAAATGTTTCAGCATACGAACCATCACTATTTCTATTGAATCTGATTTGTGATGACATAGCAGTTACGATTGTTTTTTCATAAACAACAACATTATCGCTAACAACTTTTTGATTATCTTTAATTTCAACAGCGCCTTCGCCATTATAGAAGACATAGCCATCTGCGAGAATATCATTTACAGTTGCACCTGATGTTGTGAAACCATCCTTAAAAGTGCCACCATAGATTTTGGTAGTATTTTCTCCCTCAACAAAAATGTCAACATAGCCATTTTCAGAGATGATTTCACCACCGTTAACATTAACAGTACCACTAGAGTTTGTAATACCGTTTGTTGTACTTGTGATTGTGCCATTGTTAAAATTGAGAGCACCTCCATCAACTGAAACTGTGCCTCCGCAAATTGTGCCATTATCAAGAGTATCTTTAACACTGAGTATTGCACCATTTTCTACAAGAATTGAAACAGCATCTTTAACCTCAATTGTTTTACCATTAAGGTCAAGAGTAGTTTTACCGTCAATTATGAGTGATGAATCCAAAAGAATATCTTTTAAAAGCTTTAAAATGCTATCCGTATCTTTATTAGCTTTATCTATGCCTTCATCAACAGTAGGGAAGTATTCAGTTGTGCCATCAGGTTGAATAACAGATACTGGATATTTATTTTTAACAATTACAGTATCATTAATTCCTTGGAAATCGCCAAAATCAGTAATATTGTTATCTTCACTATCATAATAGAAATGACCTTCTGCAAGAAGATTTGCAAGTGTATAACCAACAGGTAAAAGATTCAAGTCAATACCGCCATTAAATGTTCCACCATAAAGAGTGGCAACAGGAGCAGTTTTTGTGCTTGCATATAAGCCAAACTTTCCACCAGAAATTTCACCATCGTAAACGGTTATATTGCCTGTACTTTTAATACCATATTCTTTACCACTTATTGAACCACCATATACAATAACTGTATTATCATTTACAATAGCAGATTTTGCTGTGCTGATAATCATACCACTTTCAATAATCAATGTACCACTATTACTGAAAACTGAACCAAACGATTCGTTAGTGTTTATGATTTTGCCTGTTCCGACACTATCTTTTATTGTTATTTTTGCGTTCTTTGTTAATCCAAAAATACAACTGTCTGAATTACCTGAAACTGTATATCCATTCAATTCAAATGTGAAATCAGGCTTTACAAATTTTGTTGGTGTGTAAACAGTGTTGTCAACCTCAATGTCTTTATATAAAGTCAAAACCGAACCCGGCTTTGTCATTGCAACCGAATGAGCTTCATCAAAAGAAACAAATTCCTGCTTTGCTCCGTCAGCACTTGTTAAACACGCTGAATATTCTCTTTTACTATCAGATTCTTTAATAGTAATATTACCACTTACAGATTTTTGCATTTCTGTAATTATAATTTCTGTTCCGTCTTGAGTAAATACACCATAGCCATTAGTTATTGCGTCTAAAAGATAGAAATCGCCAGAATGAACTATTGAAATACCACCATTGAATGTACCGCCAGAAACTATTCCTTTGCCTTGTGTTTTATAGAACATTATTTCTTCAGTGAACAGCAATCCGCATGAATCACCGTTAAATTCACCGTCATTTACAGTTAAAAAACCACCATAGACAGATACTGCATACATATCACTATTGAATGTACCACCATTGATTGTTGCATTTCCGCTATAAACACAAACGGCTGTATCTTCTGCGGTAAAAATACCATTTTCTATTGTAACATTACCCATGGCAAGAATAGCGGAAACTGCGGTACCATTAACCATTGTATTTGTGATTCCACCCGCACCAACACTATCCTTGATTGTGATGATGATATTTTCACCTGTGCTTAAAACACTGCTATGGACACTACTTGAAATTGTTTTACCATTCAATTCAAGAGTAAAATCAGCAGATGTAAAGCCTGTGTATTCAGAAATTTCAATACCATTTCCATTCAAATCAACATCATTTAACAATGTAATTGTTGAAGCTTTGCTTTTTGCAGCAGCATAAAATGCTTCTGTTAACTCGGTGTAGTCAGTAACTTCACCATCAGTTGTTTTGACAGATGCCACAGAGCTAGTCGCAAAAGCAGTCATTGGCATTACTGAAAGTAAGAGTAACACCGATAAAATAATACTTAAAATTTTATTTGTAGTTTTCTTCATAAACAATCCTCCCTATATATATTTATTTATATTTTACCTCAAATACATTTTACAATTTTAAGAGTCAATTGTAAGATAAAATGCAAAAAAGTAGAAAAAAGCGACAAAAAAATAAAACCGATAGTAAATTACCATCGGTTTTGTATAGAATATTAGTTTTAATTAGTGTTATGCTTTTTAGTTCGATTTTAATAATTATATTGAAAGGAGAGCTGATATAATACTAATTATACTGCCTGCAAAGGAAAATACTGGCTCATATTTTCTAAGAAGTTCAAGGAATGCGTTGGTATTTTCTTTGTCGAAAGCAACATCGTTTGAAAGACTGTTAAAATATTTAAGTAATAACTCTTTATCGTTGTTATCAATGTTGCTTCTGTATATTTCTGAATATACCTCATTATAGTTGATTGCGTTTTTCAAATTAACAGTAAGATTATCCCTACCTGTAATATATATAAAATATTTTATATCTGTGGATTTTGATTGCCCAATAGGTTTAACTCCAAATTCGAAATCACGAGTAAACAAACTTGTCTTTTGGTCTTTAAGGCAACTAGTTATAACATAATTGAAATCATTCTTCGTATAAACGCTATTTTGCTTAAACAATTCTCTAATCCTTTTTTGTTTATTGAATTGCCAAGAAAATGTCATCACAAGAATATATTGTTCTCCATTCTCTCGCGTCATCAATTTTGACGATATGTTTTCATGTGTATATGTTTTTTTCAAATCAATTATTAGTGAAATAATAAAAAACAACACAAAAGTTATAACGAACATATTGGTGTAGTGTTTTAATTCCATAAAAAGTCCTTCTTTCAATTTGAATATTGTAATTTCATTTGTCTTCGAGTAGAGTAATAATGCATGTTTTAGTTTTATAAAATGGTAAACAATAGTCAATATAAAATACATAATTATTCAGAATTTCGACAAAAAAAGTTAAGCCGATGGGGTGAACCATCGGCTGGGGGGTGAGGTGTGGGATGATACAGATAGATGGGTTGAGATGGGAAGTATACTGTTATTTTTGTATTTATTATCTTATCAAAATAAAAAACAGTTTATCACATATTAATGTTCTATCTTACGATTATATCGTTCATCCTCAATAATATAAATCGTAAATATTCAATGTTTTGTGACAATAATTTTGCTTTTTTCGACAAAAAATCAGCCGATGAGGTGGGTGCCTCATCGGCTTTGGTGTGTAATATTAAGTTTTAGTTATTAGATTCATCGGACACAGAAGGACAGCCCATTGGCATTTTAAATTTAAGTTTCTAATAGTTTTTCCAAATATTCTATATGAGTATAAACTCCGGTTGAACTATTAAGTATCATATCCCAAGTAGAATAATTCTTGATTTCTTCAATAGTTGTAGATGCATTAATTGATTTTGGTATATTATTAGTTTTAACAATAGTATCAATCCAAATCATTGCTTCCCAATTTTCTTCATCATCAGTACTATAAATAGTAATTGACTTGTTTTCAACTGTTAATTTGTATGTGAATTGTGAGGTGCCTCTTATACTATATAAATCGCAATGAACATTATCAATATCTGTTAAAGAATATTGTTTTTTTATTTCTCCATAAGAATTATATTCAACGATACTGTTTTCTGTTATTATTGTACATCCTTTACCTAATAATATAATGGGTAAAGAAAATATTAATAAGTAAATAGTAATGATTTTAACTTGATTTTTTATAGAGAAATTAAAATCGAAATTTTTACCATTATTATATAAAAAAACAAAAGCAAAAAACAATAATAAACTAATTAACCCTACGGGATAACTTCGTAAAAAATATATTGATTCACTTGTATCTATCCCTAAAAACTTTCGTACAGAAATTGATTCAGCATCTTCAAATATAAACCAAGATATAAAAAATAGCGCACTACAGAAAAATATTATTCTACTTTTTTTCATATAATCTCCTATTTAATTAGTATAACATACGGATCCAACCAACTACCAGATGTAATAAAAGCCAAACATGCAGCAACTAGAGAACCGGCCGATAAAAAAGTAGCGATATAACTGTAGATTTTATAATATTGTCCATTATTATAAAATCTAGTTAACCCTTTTGTGATATGTACAAAAGCTGTACTCATGGTGTTGCTTAAAACTGCCCCAGTGGCTCTACATATTGCTGTTCGAATAAGTGTCATGAACTTTGAAAAAAGACCAACGAATTTGGGTATTGCCATAGTTAACAACTTGTCCGCAAAATATTTGTAACCTTTCTTTTTTGCATACATTCTTAATGCAGAGCCTACTATATCAAATCCGTACTTAAAAGTTGGACCTAGCAAAGTAAATAAACAATCAAGTGCAAATCCTAATACAGTTGTGCGAATTCGCAAATATGCGTACCCATTGTTATCAATGTTTATTATGGGATTATTTTCACAATACGCAAATAAGTTCGCACCAAGAATAGTACCTTGTGTCGCAATCGCAATCTGCGTATCGTCAGTATTAATGAACCTACCAATCTCTGCTGAATAATATCTTGATTGCAAGTAATAAAGTTCAATATCATAGTCATAACAATAACCACGATAAGTGAATGGGCTTACAAATGAAAGTGTATAAGCCAACATCATATTCTGCATTGATGTTGCAGAGAATGAAACTGCACCCCATGAATCATATTCATAAGTGACAATTGTCTGACCACTTTCATTTACGATAGAAAGTATATCACCCTGCAAATTCTTTGTATAAAGATATGTCGCTGTATCATTAAGAACAAAGCCCTGAAGTGTTCCCCAAGCGTCATAAATAAATTTAGCACTGTTAGTTGAATCTAATACACCATTTGAATATGTTGAATATGTCTGTGAAATAAGAGTTCCTTCAGACCATACATAATCATATCTTTCAATAATTACGCCATTTTCTTTTACAGTTTTTCTATGGCGAAGTCCATTTTCATCATATTCAAATTCAATTGTTTTATTTCCTTGAGTGTAAGTTTCAAGCTGACGTCCACTCCAAGTAAATGATTTATCACCGATGGTTAATGGGTTACCTATATTGTCATAAGTAATGTCAGTATTACCGTAAGAAGTTAATTTGTCCTTCCATACAGAATCGTATGTGTAGTTAATAACATTATTTGGCTCTGTGGTAATTGTATCTTCTGCAGTATAACTATATTCTTTCTTTGAGAGAATATTTCCGGCATTATCATATTCATAAACGCATGTTACATCTTTAACATTATCGTTTACTCGTACAAGCTGATTAAGACTGTCGTAATAATACTTATATCTTAATGTTCTGTTTTTACCATATTCGGCAGTTATATTACCATTACCATCATATTCATAATAATAATGAGAATATGATTTATAATCTGTACCTTCACTATCAGTGCCATAATACACTTTATTTATGTATTCGTCAACACGATTTGAGGTTTTAATATCAGTATTTTCAGAAGATGTATATTCAGGATAACCGTATTCAGTCTTAACAGATGCAAAATTGTTTTCTGTGTTTGTATCATTTGCACTTTCAGTTTTAATAACACTTTCTGTATATCTGCCAAACCAGTCTTTTTTATCAACTGTACCGATTACCTTATTGTTTGTAGCAGTTACATCGCTCTTTTCAGTAGTGATACCTGTTTCAATGTCATAACTACTATCGTAAGACTTTGATGTGTATGTTACACCACCGATTGTCTCAATAAAATCTCCGTCATCATTAGTATAGGATGAGTAAATAAGATTATCGCTTGTGTCAAGAATATCTGTTCTGCCATCAGTATATCGAATTGTACGGCTATCTGATGCAGTGATTTCTGTTATATTACCAAAAGAGTCGTAATCATACTCAAATTTAGTGTCTCCATTAACATCAATAGATATGATATTGCCTAATTCGTCATCGTATGTGTATTCAGTTTCGGTTTCAGCACCATCAGCATTATAATAAGTTGAAGATAAAACTCTGTCACGGAACTGTAATTCACCATATTCATAACTAATTATGGTTTGATCAAGAACAAATTCGTTTTTTCCTTCTTCATTGATAACTATTTTTTCAATAGCAACTGATGTTAACTGTCCCCAAATGTCATAGTAGAGACCATAAGCAAAATCATTATGAATAATTTTTTCTAATCTATCGTTGTTATATACATAGTTTGCTGATGAGTTATCAACAGAAACTTGTGTTAACATACCATTAGCATCATAAGAATATGAAGTTGTATTGCCATTAGCATCTGTAATTGCAGTTAAAATACCGTTAAGAGTATTGTAACTATAAAAAACTTCGTTTCCATCAGCATCTGTTTCAGATGTAAGATAATTGCCATCAGTTGTATATTTTGAAATAGCTTTAATAGTTTTGATTCCATCAAAGCTACTGCTTGATGTGATGTTACCGAAAGAGTCTGTTGTGCTTATGTCACTTCTGCGTTTGCAAGGTGCACAGTTGCAAAGTGCTTCACTTTCACAAGCACAAGTGCAATCTGCTTCTTCACATTTTTCGCAAACACAACCAGTTTCTTCTTTAGTGGTTTCTTCTTCACTTTCATTGATTACAATCGCTTCTTCATCTTTTGAAAGTTCAATATTTGAAACCAACGCTGAATTTAAATGATTTGAATATCGAACAAGGACTTCTATAGTTTCGCAATCACCTTTAAGCACGAAATCTTGTGCTGCAAACTGCCAATCATCAATATTCTCAACAAATGGTATTGCGAACTCTTCTTCATGTTCGATTGGTTCTTCAGTTCCTTCTTCTGTTATTTCATAATATTCATATTTCACTTCAATTTGTGCGTAGCGGTTATTAGTAAAATTACAGATTTTAGGGTCTGAAGATTCTGCAATTACGTCAAGTAAATATGAATTATTGGTTGCAGAATTCACAAAACAACCTTTTAACCAACCACCAATTGTAAATACATCATCTTTTTTGCCATTGATTGTAATAGTTTGAGAAATTGTATTCTCTGTATTTGTTCCGCCAGGGATTACAACTGCATTAGCAACTTCGCCATTTATTGTTGATTTTTCAGTTTCAAAATTACCTGAACTTTCCCAGTAATCTAAATCGTTTCTAAAACCACCATCTGTAATGTAGTTGTATGAGCTTGCAGATGCTGACTGTGAAAGTTGGACATTATCAACATAGAAAGTTCCTTTACTATCTTCAAACCCGAATTTAACAATAATATCTTTAATACTTCCAGAGGTGTCAATGGTTACGGAATATCTTTGCCATTCTCCATTAGTATCTTCAACAGTTACATAATCGGATGCTACAACTTTATTAGAACCATTTCTTGCAGAAATATCAAGATAAAGCTTACCTTCATTAGTGTCATCAGATTTCACATAAGCTGAAAATGTATATTTACCGCCTGATAAAACATCTATGGTCTGCTTTTGATAAGCATCACCCGTAGTGTTGCGAGACGCTTTATACACATATTCACCAAAATATGCATCTGTTAATGTTGTTCTTTCAAATGCACTGTTTGAACTTTCCCAATACTTTGCACGACTTGTATTTAACGCACTATATTCAGTTTCAAAGCTTGGATTAAGTAATAAGTTTTCAGAATTCACACGATAATCTGATGATGGGATGAAATATGTATTCTCAGTTGAGCCTGAATTCTCATTCATAACATAGTTACCAAAACTATCAACTGTGTAAAGAAGATTTCCAGACTTTCCAAACTGATAGATTTCGAAGTTTCCAGTTCCATCAGTAAGCTTAATTTGAGTTGAACTCAATCTCTCATAAGTAAGGAAATTACCGTCAACATAATCTTCACCACTACGAGCCTGTTCAGTGATTTCTGTGATTCTACCATTAGAATCATAATCGTAAACAACACGATAGCCATCAATGTTTGTCATCGAGGTAATATTACCATTTGCATCATAAGCATATGTAATAGATTTTCCATCAGGATAAGTTACACTTGTAAGATTTTTGTTGCTATCATAAGCGTAACTAACTTCGAGTGGTGAATTAGTTGTACCTGCAGTAATTGCAGTATCATTGTCATTGGTAGGATAACATTCAACTTTTAACAACAAATTTGTTGTATTATCGTAGGTATAATTATACTTTCTGTTGACACCATCTGTTATATAATTTATTCGACCCATTGAGTCATAAACAACATTAATTGTTTGCTCAGGATAATCAGGATTTGTTACAGAAACTAAAAGACCATCACTATTAAATCTCTCAACATAACCATCAGGTCTTGTCATAGTAACATATTCAGGTTGATTTCCTACTGATGCGAAATATTCGAGTTTATATTCATGTTCACCATAAATATCAGAATATATCTCTTTAAATACTACTTCTCCATTTTCGATGGTATAAGTATAATCGATTGATGCACCCGTATCTGTATAATAAGTAAATTGGTCTTCTTCACCGATTAAAAATGCTCTTAAATAGTTTGGAATCCAATTATTACCGTATGCTAATATGTTATTGTAATTTAAAGCCTCAGCTTTTGCATAAGTTGCAGTATCATATATCATACCTACAGTTACAGGCATAATATTACCATCAATTGAAAGGTCATCACGAACAACTGATAGGTGTTGTGTGAAATCATTCACATAACCTGTTCCAGCTCTACCTGCTGACTGACTATGGTAATTAAAATTTTCGTTATAACCACCTAAATCAACATAATCCATAATCATTGCAGTATTTTCAGAACCACCAGTAATAACCATCATGGCAACAGTGCCTGCTGTAGCAGTTATTGCGAAACCGTTGTTTGTTTTACCGTTAAACCAATCGTTAAAAATTTCAGTAATATTGAAATGAAAAATTATCAAATCATCAACCTCTTCACCCTCATTTATTGGGGATGTGTAATAGTCAATTATTTCACTTGATAATTTAAGTTTTTGGCTAGTATTAGTATTCCAATCATCGGTAATTTCTCTTGCAAATAATTTGCCATTTTCATTTATAATACCAACAGCCACATATTGAACTTCAGTAAAAACAATATCATTACCTAAATTCTTGAAAAAGTCAGTATCTATTTTTGTATACACTTCAGAGTCAACTGTTGTAGTTGTTCCATCGTTATTTTCAAAAGTGTACATATTGGTTACAGCAGCAATGGATGCATTTTCATCATATTTGTAACCAGCTTCAGGTTCGTCACTGCTATATACTACACTTGCATCTTCAATAAAATTAGGTTCTTCGTTTTCAACCACAATTGCAGGGTCAATAGTGATAGGATAAACTCGGTCATTACTGCTTGTCCAATCAAATGAAGGTGTATATTCAAGTGTTACTGTTCCATTTGCGTTTGCAGTTAATGAAACACCAAAATCATATGAAAATGCAAAGTTAGCATCCGTCATTACAGGACGAGGAATCGTGAACTTAACATTGCCGTTATTGTCTTTGAAGAGAATGCTACCATCGTTTTGTTTTTCAGCATTTAATCCATTTGTTTCAAATGTGAATGTGTATGTATCTTTTACACTTTCTTTATTTGAAACAATAATATTTTCTTTAATCGAGTTAGGAGTAACGATGTACTGCAAATCCGTATTATCCGCAATATCACTATATACGATTGATGACTGGGTTTGTGAAATAGCATTATTTGCAGATTCAATTTCAGTATCACTTGTGACAATATTGTTCTCTACAATAGCAGAACTATTTTCAATATTATCAACACTGAAAGAAAGCTCATATCCGTCTTTCTCAACAGTTAATTCTTTATTTTC
>CALBNX010000013.1 GCA_937896885.1 uncultured Clostridia bacterium | reverse complement strand
AACATATAAAATTCAGGACTGTTTGGATAATGTGAAGTTCTTACTGCATTGACATTAAGTTCTTTCATAAGATGAATATCTCTTGCTAATTCCTCAAGACTTACAGTTGCAGCAGTTTCACAATTAAAATCGTGACGATTCACACCTTTAAGTTTAATTGCTTCACCATTGATTTTGAATACTTTACCATCAATGGATATTTGTCTGAAACCAACACTTTCAATAATCTTTTCTCCATTTGCATAGAGTTCAAGAGTATATAAGTTTGGTGTTTCTGCTGTCCAGCGCTTAACATTCGGAACTACTATTTCTGATTTCATATTCGCAGGAACGATAATTTCATTATTTTCCAAAGAAATTTTTATGCTTATCGTACTTTCGTTTATAAAAGTCAATATGCCATCATTACCGTCAAAGGTTGTTTCAATCTTATAATCTGTAATATGATTTTCAGGACGCGTAAGCATATACACATTTCGGAATATACCTGAAAATCGGAATTTATCCTGACATTCAAGATAAGTAGAGATGCACCATTTCAAAACAAGAACATCAATAGTGTTTTCACCATTTACTGCCAAATCCGTAATATCAAATTCGCTTGTGGCATGAGATATCTGTGAATATCCCTTGAACTGACCGTTAATGTAGAGATAAAAAGCACTGTCTACGCCTTCAAAATTAATATAATACTTTTCGCCTTTTTGCTTTTTCAGATTGAAAGTGCGTCGATAATGCCAGCAAGGATTGTCATAAGGAAGATGTGGGAGCATTACTGGAAATGGATATCTTATATTCAAATACTGAATATGGTCATATCCGTGCATTTGAACACAAGAAGGAACAGGTATAGAGTCCCCAAGCATTTCATTGATATCGAAATCTTCAACATGGTCAAGCTGTTTTATCTGCCACATACCATCAAGAGATGTAAATCTTGAGCTTGAAGTACGGTCAAGAATGCTATGCTTTGTTCTTACCACGTCATCAATATCAAATGGAATATAATAGCTTCTGTGAGGCGTTGTGCCTATTCTGTCAAAACTCTGAAATTCTTTCATAATAACCACCCTTATACATTACCGTAAACAACATCAAGTTCATCTTCTGTCATGTGCTTTTCTTCAAGAAGCTCTTTGTTAGCCTTCTCAACCTTAAGGCGTGAAAGAAGAACAGCTACTACTGCACAAAGAATTACAGGTGCCCAAAGATAGAGGAAGTGGAGCATATTAACTGTTGCAGATGTCTGTTCAGCTGCATTTTCAACATAGCCTGCAGCATCAAGAAGCCAACCGCAGATAGCAGTACCGAGAGCACCGCCGACTTTAATACCGAGAGATGAGCAAGAGAACATCATACCGTCAAGTCTGTGACCTGTCTTTAATGTTGTATATTCAGAACAAGAAGCAATAAGTGCGTTCATATCACCCTGAAGAGGTGCGATACCTAAGGTTGAAATAGCTGTGAAAACGAGCATAAGAGGAATACTGCCCATATATCCGGCAGCTATAACTCCGAGACGGCCCACAGTTGCAAGGATATAACCTGCAATATTAAGCTTATACATACCGCCCATCTTTTGAATAATCATAGGCAGTGCAATAAGAGCCACAACCATAGTGATATTTATAGCGAGTGAGATGTCACTAAAGAGTGTCTCGTTGCCAAGAATATATTTTGCATAATAAGTACCCATACCAATAACAGAAGCATAAATCTGTGTCATAATATAAGTAACACAAATAATAACATAATACTTGTTCTTCATAAGTAATCCAAAGGATTTGAAGAAAGTAAGTTTGTGTTCTTCCTCTCGTTCCTTATCCATACCTTCATCTGCCTCAGGAAGCTCTTTTACAGAGAAAACAGAGATTGTATTTACAATAAGACCAAGAATCGCATAAATGATAGCAATAGTTCTCCAACCGAAAGCACCGCCGCCAAGCAAACTTACAGCTTGAATTGTAACAGCTTCAATTACAATTTTGGTTGCAAAGGCGAAGATAAAACGGAAAGAACCGAGCTGGACTCTTTCACTTGTATTTTTTGTAATAAGAGCTGTAAGGGAAGCATATGCAATATTGTTCGCTGTAAAGAATACTGCATTTAGAAGTGTATATGAAATAAAGAAGAATATGTACTGTGCTGTTTCTCCCCAATTCATAGGAATTGCAAAACAAGCTACAAGTGAAATTGAGCAACCGATATATGGCCAGAGCATCCAAGGACGTGCTTTACCCATTTTTGAATGAGTTTTATCAATCATTCTTCCGAAGAAGAAGTCTGATACACCATCAAAAATCTTTGAAACAGCAATTAAGGTGCTTACAATACCCATACTCAATCCGACTGTATCAGTCAGATAAATCATCATAAAAGCTGTTAATAGTGCATACACGCAGTTTCCTGCAACGTCGCCGGAACCATATCCGACTTTGTGATACCATTTTAAGTATTTTTTCTGTTCCATAGTTTTTCCCCTTTTCTTTTTTGTGATGACCACAAATTTATTTTGTAATTTCATTATAAACTATGAAAAATACACAAACAATAAATAAAATTAACCAAAATATGCACAAAATCACTTTACCACATATTGATTATGATATGATTTTACTATATAATATAAACATAATCACATTAGGAGGAGTTTGCTTGTATATTAACGTAGCCTATGTTGACGATGAAAATCCTAACTTAGAAGATTTAACTGTGCCTATCAAAGTAAACAACTGTGGTTATTACCGTGTTCATACAACCCCTGTCATTGAGACACCTCACCCCGAAGGAAGAAATGATTATCAGTTATTATATATTGCGTCAGGAAAAGGTTATTTCTATTTTAAGGGTAGCAAAGAACCCACCGTTGTTACAAAAGGTAATATGGTTTTGTTCAGGCCCAAAGAACCACAAGTGTATTATTACTATGCAGTAGATAAAACAGAGGTTTATTGGGTTCACTTCACTGGTTGGAAAGTAGAAGAATACCTTGAACGCTATGAATTACCAAAAGAAGAAAATGTTTTCTTTACCGGAGTTTCACCAGACTATCCTTGGATATATAATCAAATTATCAGAGAGTTACAGTTGCAGCGTGAGAATTATGAGGATATGATACGACTGTTTCTTCGCCACATCTTTTTAACAATAAACAGATACATTAAAGAAGGTAAACAAACAAAAAACGATACAATTAACGATATTGAAAGAGCAGTACACTATTTCAATGAAAACTACAGCAAGCCAATTTCCATAGAACAATATGCTAGTGAACACCTTATGAGTGTGAATTGGTTTATTCATAACTTTAAAAATGTTATGAAAGTACCACCAATGCAGTACATTGTTTCTTTAAGAATTGCCGCAGCAAAAGGGTATCTGGAAAACAGCAATAAAAATATAACTGAGATTGCTAACACAATCGGTTATGATAATGCATTGTATTTCAGTCGATTATTTAGAAAATACACGGGAGTGACACCGTCAGAATACAGAAAGCGAAGTAAAATAATAGCAGAAAATCAGAAAAATGAATAACTCTGTATAATATTTCAAATGAAATATTATACTGGTGAAAAAAATTTAGAGGACATTGGTTTCAATGTCCTCTTTTTATATACAAATTACATTAAAGTATAGCTTTGCACATAGAATAATCAAATACAAAGAAAAGTTAATCGGAAGAATTATTTAACTATTGACACGGCATCAGAGATTGTTTTTTCAAACGCTTCTCTACCGTAATCATCTACTTGAGCTTTATTCTTTTCACCGTGGGTAAGACATCCTGCACCACCGATACAACCGCCTACACAAGCCATACCTTCAATGAAGTTTGCATCAAGAACATTCTTACTTTTTTTAAGAAGTGCTACCTTACAAGCCTCAATTCCGTCGCAAACAGCAGGTTTTACTGTGAAATCAATTTTCTGTTCATCGAGTGCTTGTTTAACTGCATCTGAAAGACCGCCTGAACGGGCAAAAATTCTGCCGAAATATGATGCGTTATCAAGTACATCTTCTTCGAGAGTTGTAATATCAATATCTTTACTGTCAAAGAGAGCTTGTAATTCTTCAAAGGTAAGCACTGCATCTACATAGGGCTTAACAGAATCAAGTTGCGCTTCTGCTTTTTTAGCTGTACAAGGTCCTATGAACACAACCTTTGCATTTTCACTTGTTTCCTTTATGTACTTTGCAAGCATTGCCATTGGTGACAAATTATGTGAAACATTAGGTAAAAGTGTTGGGAATGAAGATTTTATATATTGCACAAATGCAGGACAGCATGAGCTTGTTAAGAATTCTTTTTCACTGAGTTCTTTTGACTCTTCCATTGCAACCATATCAGCACCAAGAGCTGCTTCAACAACAGTATAAAAGCCAAGTTCTTTAAGTCCGCTGATTACCTGACCCAGCTTCGCATAAGTAAACTGGCTGGAAATTGAAGGAGCAACAACTGCATAAACCTTATACTTTTCATTATTCTGACTCTTTTTAAGAATATCAATAACATTAAGAATATATGATTTGTCGCTGATTGCACCGAACGGACACTGATATACACAGGCACCACATTGTATACATTTATTATTATCAATCGCCGCCGCATTATTGTCATTGATAGAAATTGCCTTTACCTTACAAGCATTTTGACAAGGACGCTTACGATTTACAATAGCAGCAAAAGGACAAACCTTTGCACACTGACCACACTCAACACATTTCGTTTTATCAATATGTGCCACATGATTATGGTCAAAAGAAATCGCACCACGCTTACAAACATCTTCACATCTGTGAGCAAGGCAACCACGGCAAGAATCTGTTACTTCATATCCTGCTGCAGGGCATTCATCACAAGCGATATCGATAACTTCAATCACATTAGGATTTTCTTTATCTCCACCCATTGCAAGTTTTACACGTTCACCAAGAATTGCTCGTTCTTTATAAACGCAGCAACGCATAGTAGGCTCTTTGCCGGGAGAAATTGTTTTTGGAATATTCCAAAGATTTTCAATAAGAGTGTCATTCCAGCTGTGCTTTGCAACTTCACGCAAAACTTTATATTTAAGGTACTGTACTTTTGTATCAAATTTTCTCATACTGTCATCTCCTTAGAAATAACTTACTTTAATCCTTTTGCCCATTTTCTTGAGAGACTTTGAAAGTTCTTCAACAAGATTCATTTTAATATTGAAATTTATAGGCAAATCAGGATTCTGATGAGCAGGGTTAATTGCACGACCAACATAGAAATTGATGTCAGTAGCTTCTTCAAACAACAGACGGCAGATAAGAGAAGCACCGTCTTTTTTGAAACTCCAATGCTCATAATGCTTGTTTTCGCCAAGGTAGTCCTCAGCATACTCAACGACTTTATTGACAGTGATAACACCTTCTGTGACCAGGTCAACACCTTCTAATTCTGCAATAGGAGGAACATCGCTCTGCTCAAAATTAAGCGATGCTTTGAGTGGTTTTCGTAAAAACTTAGCAGCAATTGAAGATGTTGTCCCGCCACAAATGATGTGTTTACCTTCTTTTGAGAAGAAAAGTGACATCATTCTATCAGCATCATCACGATTTGACGGAGGTCCGAAGAGCATATTCATCGGAACTCGTTTTCTGATACGAACTACACAAGCAGTTGCATCGTCACCAGGCTTATGACCATAAAGCTTATCACACTCATCAACAAGCATTGTCGAAAGAGTTTTAGCAGTATAACCTGCCGGTGCAAGAGTTTCAA
>CALBNX010000012.1 GCA_937896885.1 uncultured Clostridia bacterium | reverse complement strand
AGAAAATGATTAATGCATTGATGAATATTTTTGACGAGAGAAATATTCCCGTTGCTGTGACTTTCGGCAATCACGATTCAGAAGAGGGTGCAATGACACGAGAAGATTTGATGGCATATTACAACACATTCTCTTGCTCGGTTTCAGTTGATGATGGCGAAGCACTTTCAGGTTGTGGCACATACAATATTCCCGTGCTTTCTTCTGATGGTGAAAAAGTAAAATTTAATCTTTGGATTTTCGATTCAGGTGATTATGACGAAGAAGGAAGATACAGTTGTGTTAAACCAGACCAGATTGACTGGTACAAACAGACATCTGATAAACTTAAGTCAGAGAATAACGGTGAAGTAGTAAATTCGCTCGTATTCCAGCATATAATTGTGGGCGAAATCTATGATGTACTTAAAAAGTCAGATTCGTGGAAGCCTTATGCTTTCAAGCATTTATACAACCAAGATGAATACTATATGTTTGACCCTGACCGTGTGAATTACGGTACAATAAGAGAATACCCGTGCCCAGGTTATGAAAACTTTGGTCAGTTTGATGCTATGGTAGAAAAAGGCGATGTTCTCGGCATTTTTACAGGTCACGACCATACTAATGCTTTCGCAGTTGAACATAAGGGCATTGATATTGTCAATTCCTTGAGCACTCGTTACATAGGACTTGCTCATTCCACACAATGTGGCTATCGTGTAATTGAAATTGACGAAAACGACACATCAACTTATGAAACAAGAGTAGCTCGCATATATGATATGTTCAATTCTAAAGTTGTAAAAGAAGAAAAGCAAAACGGAGATAAATTCACATACACAATGGCTCGTGAATTTGCATTTAAAGGCAAAATTCAAAAAACTGCAAGTAAAATTTATCGTAAAATTGCAGAAACATTTACAGACAGACAAGTAACTTATCCTGATTAAAACAGAGGTGATACTATGAAAAAAGGATTGATTTTTATGCTTATAATTTCATTGTCACTTTTCGGACTTACTGCTTGTGGGGGAGAGAGCAAAACACCAACTCCACAATACGAGCAGATTTCAGCCGAAAAAGCCAAAGAATTAATGGACAGCGAAAAAGATTATATTATTCTCGATGCTCGAACACAGGAAGAATTTGACGAAGGACATATTGACGGCGCAATTTTAATTCCCGAATATGAAGTGTCAACCCGAGCAGAAAAAGAATTGCCCGATAAAGACCAACTGATTTTAGTTTATTGCCGAAGTGGTCGCCGAAGCAAAATCGCAGCTCAAGCCCTTGTGGATTTAGGCTACACCAATGTCAAAGAATTTGGTGGCATAATCGACTGGCCTTACGAAATAGTGAAATAATTAAATGCCTTGGATTTACCCCAAGGCATTTTCTCTATTCTTTTGTGACTGCAGGCAAATTTCCAAGATTATCGTTTTCTTTATCATTTGGAATTGATTTAAGATATTCATTATTTCCACGGTGAGCAATGCCAACACCAGAAATTTCACCCTGCTTTGCCATTTGAACTGCTTGTGGTTTTTCTACGATTGAGTTGTCAGAGAGTTGATAACCCGTCACTCGTCCGTTTTCTTTAACAAGCCCCGTGATGCGTTTTGCATTAGATTTTGCTTGTGGAATTTCATCAAGTGTATTTTTTACAAGCTCATTACCATTTATGGCGTTTGAATTGTTGTTCATGTTAACACTCCTTTTTCAGTATTTTGTGAATTAACAAAATCAATATTCAATAAACATATTGATTGGAAAAATAAGGAATGATATAATTAAACCATATTCGACAATTTTTTTATTGGATGTGGTAATATGTGGTTCGTTTTTGCGCTGTTATCAGCAGTTTTTGCGGCACTTACATCAATTCTTGCAAAGGTGGGTATTGATGGCGTAAACTCTAACCTTGCAACAGCAATCAGAACAGTGGTTGTTGTAATAATGTCTTGGGGAATGGTGTTTCTCACCAATGCACAAGGCGGAATTAGTGATATAAGTCGCAAAAGTTGGTTGTTTTTGATTTTGTCAGGACTTGCAACAGGTGCATCATGGCTTTGCTATTATAAAGCATTGCAGATTGGTGACGCATCAAAGGTTGTGCCTATTGATAAATTGAGCGTTGTTATAACTCTTGTTCTGGCTTTTGTATTCTTGCACGAACAATTCACATTCAAATCATTAATCGGTTGCATTTTAATAGGCATCGGTACATTGATTATGGTATTATAATATAAAAGGTGGGATTTTTATGGCGAAAAAACCAAATATTATTTTTATTGTTACTGATGACCAGCGCTTTGACACAATTCACGCTTTGGGTAACAATGAAATCATCACACCAAATCTTGATAAACTTGTGGCTCGTGGCACATCATTTGTCCGTGCACATATCGCAGGTGGCACTTGCGGAGCAGTTTGTATGCCAAGCCGTGCTATGATAATGTCAGGACGAAATCCATTTCACCTTGAAGAATTGGGTGGCAATATTCCCGACTCCCATAAAACCCTTGCAGAAACCTTTAAGAATAACGGTTATGAAACTATTGGTATGGGCAAATGGCATAACGGATGCCCTGCATATGCACGAAGCTTTACTCAAGGCGCTAAAATCTTTTTTGGCGGTATGTGGGACCATTGGAATGTGCCCACTTGCCGTTATGACCCAACAGGCGAATATGATAATGTTATAAATTTCGTAGTGGATTTTTATAACGATAATCACCCACAACAGCAACATTGTGATGAATTTGTACCGGGTGTACATTCAAGCACACTGCTTACGGATACTGCAATTGAAATGCTCAATAAAAATGTGGGTCGAGAGAAACCATTCTTTATGTATCTTGCGTTTTTAGCACCCCACGACCCTCGCACAATGCCTGACGAATTCCGCCAAATGTATAACGAAGAAAAAATCAATTTGCCCGTGAATTTTCAAGAGATTATTGACACAAATTATCCTTTGATGGTGCATCGTGATGAGCATCTTGCAGCTTATCCGAGAGATGAAAAAGAAATAAAACGCCATATCGCAGAATATTTTGCAATGATAACACATCTTGACTTTGAAATTGGCAGATTGCTTGATGCCTTGCACGATTCAGGTGAAGAAGATAACACAATTATAGTGTTTACAGGGGATAATGGTCTTGCTGTCGGTCAACACGGTTGGCTTGGCAAAGAAGACATTTATGAACACGGCGTGAGAATCCCACTTATTATGGCAGGGCCGGAAATTGCCCCAAATACCCGAAATGATGCTTATGTTTATCTTTATGATGTTTTCCCAACCCTTTGTGAAAAAATAGGTATAGAAATTCCAAAATCAGTTGATGGCAAAAGCTTTGCACATCTTCTTGACGGTGAACACGGGGATACTTTCCGTGACGAATTATACCTTATTTTTGATAAGTTTGTCCGTGGTGTGAAAGACGAAAACTACAAACTCATTGAATACCGTAACGGTGATAGTGAAGAAGATAAATGGACATTCCTTTATGACATTAAAAATGACCCTTGGGAAACTAAAAACCTTGCAAATCTTGACGAATATAAAGACAAAGTCAATGAAATGCGAGAAAAAATATTAAAACATCGTGACGATTGGGAAGAACAGTCACACCCTTGGGGCGTTGACTTCTGGGGAAGATTTTAAAGGAGAAATTATTATGCGTAAAATAGAATTTGGTAAAAGTGGATTACAAGTGCCAACTATTGCCGTTGGTTGCATGCGTATAAGTGATATGAGCGAAAGTGAAGTTTCAGCATTTGTTGACACAGCATTAGAAAACGACGCTAACTTCTTTGACCACGCCGATATTTATGGCGGTGGCAAAAGTGAAGAAGTTTTCGGCAAGGCAATTAAGTCTTTAAATAGAGAAGATTTAATAATTCAGACAAAATGTGGTATTCGTAGTGGTCAGTTTGACTTTTCTTATGACCATATTGTAAATTCTGTTGACGGCAGTCTTAAAAGACTCGGCACAGAATATATTGATGTCTTGCTTCTTCACAGACCCGATGCATTAATGGAGCCTGAAGAAGTCGCAAAAGCATTTGATTACCTTAAAAATTCAGGCAAAGTCCGTAATTTTGGCGTTTCAAATCAAAACCCATATCAAATGGAACTTTTGCAGAAAGATATGGATATGCCAATCTGTGCAAATCAGTTGCAATTTTCTATTATGCACGCACCAATGATTCAATCAGGAATTAACGTGAATATATATAACGAGTCAGGTGTTAATCGTGACGGTAGCGTGCTCGATTATTGCCGACTTAATAAAATAACCATTCAACCTTGGTCACCAATGCAATATGGCTTTTTTGAAGGCTGTTTTGTTGATAATCCCAAATTCCCTGAACTTAATAAAGTACTTGAAGACATTGGCAATAAATATGGCGTATCAAAAACAACAATGGCATTTGCGTGGATTCTTCGTCACCCTGCAAAAATGCAACCAATAACAGGCACAACAAACCTTAATCGTCTCGCAGATTGCTTAAAGGCAAGTGACATTCAAATCACTCGTGAAGAATGGTATGAAATCTATCGCGCAGCAGGTAACAAATTGCCATAAAGGAGAATTGATATGGATAAATTCAAATGGTGTTTTATAGGTACGGGCTCCCTTGCAAAAACAGTTGCATTTCAGCTTAATAGAAGTGGCCGTCACGAAATAGTGTCTTGCTATACCCGAAACTATGAAAAAGGTGTAGAGTTTGCAAAGAAATATGGTGGCACAGCTTACAAAACACCCGAAGAAGCAATCACGGCAGATGGCGTTGACGGTGTTTATATTGTAACGCCCCATAATGCTCATTTCCGTTATGCAAAACTTGCGTTAGAACTCCAAAAACCCGTATTCTGTGAAAAATCATTTACAGTAACAGCAGAAGAAACCGACCAACTTATAGCTCTTGCACGCGAAAAGGATTTATATCTTTGTGAAGCAATGTGGACTTGGTTTTCACCATCTGCAAATCAGACTAAAAAGTGGATTGATAAGCAGAAACTTGGCAAAATCCATTCAGCCGATTTCACATATCACGTGAATATTATCAATGGTGCAGAGCGTGTGAGAGACCCTAAAAGAGCAGGGGGAGCACTTCTCGATATTACGATTTATCCCGTAACTTATGCTTATCGCCTTTGGGGTATCCCACAAAAAATTGAAACTCAAGGCAATGTTCAAAATGGCATTGATATAAGTGAAGAAATTGTGTTTACTTATCCTGATTTCAAGGTGAATATCAGTGCATCTATTGCCGATTTCAAAGGCTTTGAAAAAATGTCTATCAAAGGTGAAAAAGGCGAAATAAAAGCAACCCTTTATCACGCAATGAATGGTGTCACATTTAAAAAATCCATGTTCAAAAAAGAAACATTTAAGGGCAGCGGACCAAAAATGAACTCTTATCTTGACGAGTTTGATACAGTAGCAAAAGAAATCCGTGAAGGGCTCAAAGAAAGCCGAATGGTAACATTAAAACATACATCAGATGTTATGCATATTCTCGATGAAATCCGTATGCAAATGGGACTTAACTATGATAATCTTGAATAAAATAATTTTTCTTGACTCTTACGTTGCGTAATAGTATATACTCCTTTTTGTGAGGTGATTAAATGAAATTGCAAATAAATGAGTTTGCCAAACTCACGGGAGTAAGTGTGCGCACACTGCATTATTATGATGAAATAGGACTTTTAAAACCTGCCGAGATTGATAAGTGGACAGGGTATAGGTTTTATGACGAAGTTTCTCTTGAAAAAATGCAACAGATTATGTTTTATCGTGAACTGGATTTTTCTCTAAAAAGCATTATGAAAGTTTTATCATCTCCCGATTATGATAAAGGAAAGGCACTTGACGAACAGAAAAAACTTTTAATTCTTAAAAAAGAACGATTAGAAAAATTAATTTCTGCCATAGATAGTGCCAAGAAAGGAGAAAATATTATGAACGCATTTGATAACACAGACTTTGAAAACTATAAAAAAGAAGTAAAAGAAAAATGGGGTCAAACTGAAGCCTATAACGAATACTCTCAAAAAACACAGGGTTATTCAAAAGAAAAGTTCAATTCTTTAACCGATGGAATGGATAGCCTAATGCAAGAATTTGCAGGGTGTATGAATAGTGGGTTTAGTGTTGACTCAACTGATGCCCAAAATCTTGTGAAGAAATTACAAAGTTATATAACCGAGAATTTCTATACTTGCACAAATGAAATTCTTTATGGTCTCGGTCAAATGTATGTAGCCGACGAAAGATTTAAGAATAATATTGATAAACACTCACGTGGTACAGCAGAGTTTATAAGCAAAGCAATCGAAATTTATTGTAAATAAGTTGGTGAAAATATGATTTTATATTTCAGCGGTACAGGTAACAGTAAATATGTAGCAGAACAAATTGCAAAAATCACTACTGATGAAATTGTCAGTATCAACGATAAACTCCAAAACAATGATAAAAGTGATATTTTGGTGGACGACAGACTCATTTTTGTTGTGCCTACTTATGCGTGGCGAATACCAAGAGTTGTTAGAGAATGGATTCTCAAAACAAACTTTAAAGGTGCAAAAAACACTTGGTTTGTAATGACCTGTGGCAGTGAAATTGGTAACGCAGAAAAATATAATAAAAAGCTTTGCAACAAAAAAGGCTTTACTTATATGGGTTCAACTGGAGTAGTAATGCCTGAAAACTATATCGCTATGTTTGATTCCCCCAAAGACGACGAAATTAAAAAAATCATTTTACAAGCCGACGCTGAAATCAAAAATATCACAGAAGTTCTTGTTCAGAACAAGCCGTTCCCGACCCCACGCAATAATTTGCAAGATAAAGTTATGAGTGGCCCTGTGAATATGCTTTTTTACCCAATGTTTGTGAAAGCGAAAGGTTTTTATGCTGATAGCAAATGCATAAATTGTGGTAAATGTGTAAAGGTTTGTCCACTTAACAATATTGAAATCAAAAACAATAAACCAGTATGGAATAACAACTGTACACATTGTATGGCGTGTATTTCATATTGCCCCACAAACGCCATTGAATACGGCAAGAAAACTGTAGGCAAAAAAAGATATACTTGCAATAAATAGGTGATTTTATGACAGCAAAATTATTTATAAGTGCAATACTTAAATTTTCATTAGGCGTTATATTAGTTGGGCTTTTACTCTTTTTACCCGCTGGCACATTAGTTTATTTCAACGGTTGGCTCTTTATGGGAATTCTCTTTATCCCAATGTTTTTAGCAGGACTTGTAATGATGGCGAAAAATCCGAAATTATTGGAGTCCCGTCTTGATGCAAAAGAAAAAGAAGCAGAGCAAAGCCTTGTCGTTAAACTCAGCGGACTTATGTTTCTTACAGGGTTTATTGTTGCAGGTCTTGGTGTCCGTTTTAACTGGTACACCTTGCCAAAATCTGTTGTTATTGCATCTGCAATCGTATTTCTAATTGCATACATTCTCTATGCCGAAGTGTTAAGAGAAAATACATATCTCAGTCGCACAATCGAAGTGCAAGAAGGACAAACAGTTATCGACATAGGACTTTATGGTATAGTCAGACACCCAATGTATAGTGTAACATTACTTTTATTCTTATCAATGCCACTTGTGTTAGGCTCAATTTATTCATTTATCATTTTCTTGGTTTATCCATTCATAATCGCGAAACGAATCAAGCACGAAGAAGAATTTTTAGAAAAAGAGTTAAAAGGATATAAAGAATACAAGCAAAAAGTAAAATATCGATTAATCCCATTTATCTGGTAAGGAAAAACTATGAGTATTGAGTTAGTTGAAGCATATACACATAAGGACGAAGTCAAAGCACTGTTTAATGAATATACACAAATGCTGATTGATGGTGACAATAGTTTTAAAGACTATTTAGAACTTCAAAATTACGACCACGAACTAGAAGATTTAGAAGATAAATATGGATTGCCATATGGTCGTCTTTATCTTGCTTTTTATAACGGTGTTTTAGCAGGGTGTATCGGTTTGCGAAAAATTGATAGTGAAAACTGCGAAATGAAACGTCTTTATGTGAAACCACAGTTTCGTGGTAAGAAAATAGCAAGTTTTCTTGTGAAATATATTATTGAAGAAGCAAGAAAAATCGGGTATAAACATGTCTTGTTAGATACCTTGCCATTTCTTGAAACGGCAATAATTATGTATAAAAACTATGGCTTTTATGAAATCGAAAGCTATAACAATAGCCCTATGGATAATTTGATTTATCTTAAATATGATTTGTGAGGTGAGCAAATGAACAGAAAAATTGACGGAACATTCTTTGAGTTTCATCATCACAATACCCCCGAGGGTAAATATTGGAATCCAGCTATCGACCAATTCACAGGGGAAAACTGGTGTGAAAAAGTGCGTGAAATTTCAGCACTTGGAATGGAATATATAGTTGTTATGGCAACAGCACTTTATGAAAAATGCTATTTCAAATCGTCAGTTTTTCCATTTGCTGATCTTCCTTGCACTGACCCTATTGAAGAATTGCTTTTAGAAGCCGATAAATGCAATATCAAAGTCTTTTTAGGCAACGGTTTTTACGGCGACTGGCGAAAAGCAAATCAGAATATCACAAGTAAAGAAGTCATCGACCTTTCATTCAGGGCTATGGAAGAAATCGCAACACTTTATGCTCATCACAAAAGCTTTTATGGTTGGTATTTTCCCGACGAAACTTGCATAATTTTGAGATTTTCAAAAGATTTTATGAATTATGTGAATTTGTGCTCTGCTCGTTGCCGTTTGCTCACACCTGAAAAGAAAACACTAATAGCACCTTATGGCACAAATCTCGTTAGAGCGAACAATAAATTCATTCGTCAATTGACCGAACTTGATGTGGATTTCATTGCATATCAAGATGAAGTTGGTGTTCGCAAAACAAAGGTGGATAAAACTAAAAGACTTTTTGAAAAGCTTCGTATCGCTCACGACAAAGCGGGGCGCTCAGAACTCTGGGCAGATATTGAACTTTTCGATTTTGAAGGATTGGTCTATAAAAGCGCATTAATCCCTGCACCGTTTGAACGAATTCAGAAGCAAATCGAAAATGTTGCACCTTATGCAGATAAAATTTTAGGTTATCAGTATTTGGGACTTATGAATCCTGCTGATTCAAAAGCCTTTGCAGGTCACGAAAACTCCACAATTTTATACGAAGAATACAAAAAGACACTCTAGGGTGTCTTTTTCTGTTTACGGGTAATAATAAAAATATAAGTAAATCTTGTCAATTTTTTAACTTTTCTTGTGTAGGACTTTAAATTATGATAAAATAGCATTATTCAAATAACGGAGGAATAAAAATGGCAAAATTAGATAGTCTTAAACCGTTAAATGTGTTTAAATATTTTGAAGAAATATGCAACATTCCACATGGTTCAGAGAATATGAATGCTATTTCTGAATATTGCGTAAAGTTTGCTGAAAATCATTCACTTAAATATATCCGTGACGACGCAAACAATGTAATTATTTTTAAATCTGCAACTGATGGTTATGAAAATGCAGAGCCTGTTATCTTGCAAGGACATCTTGATATGGTTTGTCAGAAAACAGAAGAGTCAGATATCGACTTTTTAAAAGACGGACTCGATTTGTTTATAGACGGTGATTTTGTAAAGGCTCGCAACACAACATTGGGTGCAGATAACGGAATCGCAGTTGTAATGATTCTTGCTATTCTTGAAAGTGACGAGATTTCACACCCTGAAATTCAGGCTGTTTTCACAACTGACGAAGAAATCGGTATGATTGGTGCAGGCAAACTTGATATGAGTGTGCTCACTGCTAAAAAAATGATTAACCTTGATGCCGAAGAAGACGATGCTATAACAGTTTCTTGTGCAGGTGGTAGCGATTTTAAGGCAGTTATTCCACTTAGTCGTGTTAAACAAACAGGCACAAAAATCACAGTAACACTCAAAGGTCTTAAAGGCGGACATTCAGGTGTTGAAATTGACAAAGGCAGAGTTAATGCAGATATTCTCGCAGGTCGCTTTTTAAATCATATGTCGAATATCTCTGATTTTGATATTATCGCTATCAACGGTGGCGACAAAGGTAATGCAATTCCAAATCTTTGCAGAATTGAACTCTGTGTAAAAAATCCCGATACATTCATAAAGAATGCCGAGATGTATTTGGAAATTGTCAAAAAAGAAATCGGCGAGCGTGAAAATAATTTCGCACCAATGATTGAAATTGGCGAAAAAGCGGAATATGAAGTTTTGCATTCAGACTTGCGTGAAAAACTCATTTTCACATTGGTTTGTGTGCCAAACGGAATTGTAGAAATGAGTGCCGAAATCAAAAACCTTGTTGAAACATCACTCAACTTGGGTGTGCTTTGTACAGAAAACGACAAAATCACATTGCTTTTCACACTCCGAAGCAATAAGAAATCTGCTTTGCGCTTCCTTGAAGAAAAACTTAAAACATTCTTCAAAGCAATTCCTTGCAAGGTTTATACATCAGGTCATTATCCACCTTGGGAATTTAAAGACGATTCAATGCTTCAAGCACTTTATAAAGAAGCATATAAAGACATCTGTGGATTTGAGCCAAAGGTTGAAGCAATCCATGCAGGGCTTGAATGTGGTATTTTCACATCTGCAATCAAAGGACTTGATTGTATCGCAATCGGACCTATGTTATATGACGTGCACACAGTTAATGAAAAGCTCAGCATTTCATCTGTTGAGAAGATTTTTAATGTGCTTGTTTCACTTCTTAAAAAATGCAAATAATTTATTGATTTTATTTTGATGGTATGATAAAATAAGCGCTCAAAAAGCGTTGATTATTCAACCGTGAAAGATTGGAGTATATATGGATAACAAAAACGAATTCAAGACTTATATTCCTGCAAACAAAGTTACACCTGAAATAACAGTAGCATCTGTTGTAATGGGTATTCTTTTAGCAGTTGTATTTGGTGCAGCAAATGCCTATTTAGGACTCAGAGTAGGTATGACGGTTTCAGCTTCAATTCCTGCAGCTGTTATCGCAATGGGAGTTATTCGCATTGTAATGCGCAAAAACTCAATTCTCGAAAGTAATATTGTTCAGACAGTTGGCTCTGCAGGTGAATCACTTGCAGCAGGTGCTATTTTCACTCTTCCTGCGCTCTTTTTATGGGCTGCAGAAGGCAAAATGGACAAGCCAAGTATGATTGAAATCACTCTTATCGCACTTCTCGGTGGTTTATTGGGTGTTTTCTTTATGGTGCCACTTCGCAATGCTTTGATTGTCAAGGAACACGGTGTGTTGCCATATCCGGAAGGCACAGCTTGTGCAGAAGTTCTTTTAGCAGGTGAAAAAGGTGGCGCAAATGCAGGCACAGTTTTCGCTGGTATGGGATTCGCAGCGCTCTTTAAATTTATTATTGACGGACTTAAAGTTGTGTCAGGCGAAATTTCACTTAAATTTAAAGGCTATGCAGGTGAAATCGGTACACAGATTTATCCTGCTGTTATGAGCGTTGGCTTTATTTGTGGTCCAAGAATTTCATCTTATATGTTCGCAGGTGGTCTTCTTAGCTGGATGGTTATCATCCCATTGATTGTGCTTTTCGGCTCTGAAATTGTGCTTTATCCAGGCACAGTTTCAATCGGTGAAATGTTTGCAGAAAGTGGCGCAAGTGGAATTTGGAGCACATATATTAGATATATCGGTGCAGGTGCTCTTGCAGCGGGTGGTATCATTAGCCTTATCAAATCATTACCACTTATCGTTAAAACTTTTGCAGGTGCAATGAAGAGCATTTCAGGTGCAGGCGCTACATCAAATGAGCGCACAGCACAGGATATCAATATTAAGATTGTTATTATTGCAATCCTTGTTCTCACACTTCTTGTATGGATTATTCCTGCAATCCCTGTTTCACTTTTAGGTGCATTTATTGTTGTTATTTTCGGTTTCTTCTTTGCAACGGTATCTTCAAGAATGGTTGGACTTGTTGGTAGCAGTAACAACCCTGTTTCTGGTATGGCAATCGCAACACTTCTTATTGCAACACTTATTCTTAAAGTGACAGGTGCCGAAGGCGCTGCAGGTATGGCAAGCGCTATTGCAATTGGCTCAATTATATGTATCGTTTCTGCTATTGCAGGTGATACATCACAAGACCTTAAAACAGGCTATATTCTTGGCGCAACACCAAAGAAACAACAGATTGGTGAAGTTTTAGGCGTTGTTTCAGCAGCTCTTGCAATTGGTGGAACACTCTACATTCTTGACAGCGCTTGGGGCTTTGGCTCTGACGAACTCGGTGCACCACAGGCAACACTTATGAAACTTATTATTGAAGGCGTTATGGGTGGCAATCTTCCTTGGGGACTTGTTCTTATAGGTGTTTGTATTGCTCTTGTAGTTGAACTTATCGGTATTCCTGTTCTTCCGTTTGCTATCGGTGTTTATCTTCCTGTTCAACTTAATGCTTGCATTATGATTGGTGGCGTTATTCGTCTTGCAATGGAAAAACTCAAAAAGAGCGAAGATGAAAAGAAAGAAATTATCAACGACGGTGTTCTTTTCTGTTCAGGTATGATTGCTGGTGAAGGTCTTGTTGGTATCCTTCTCGCACTTCTTGCAGTGTTTGGTGTAGATAAATTTGTTGACCTTGGTTCAAGATTTAATATTCCAACACCTGTGCTCACAATTGGTGGCATTGTTCTCTTTGCAATTACAATTCTCACTGTTCTCAAATTCTCAATGTGGAAAAAGAGAGACAAAAAATCATGAGCCGTAAATTAGCCACAGAAAATTATCTCGATAAAATCCCCGTGCATAAAGACGGACTCAATTGGTCGGCCAATGAAAATGGCGAAATAACTCTTGAAGTTGAGAATAGGGGAGTTGCTAACAAAATAGCGCAGATTATTCTCAAAAAACCAAAAGTGAGTTATATCCACCTTGATGAAATGGGCAATTTTATCTGGCCACTTATTGACGGTGAAACTAATATCTATAAATTAGGCAAATCTGTAAAAGAACATTTTGGCGATAAAGCCGAGCCACTTTATGACCGTTTGGCACAGTATTTTCAAACACTTGAAAGTTATGGGTTTATAATCTGGAAAGAATAAAAGTGAACTGACTACTCTTTTGTGGTCAGTTCTTTTTTATGGATTTGTGGTTGCTATTCTTTTACTCTCGTGTTAGAATTTATATGTGAAGTATTTATATTTTCAGGGAGAAATTAAAATGCCAAAAACAAATTGTGAATCTTGCGTGAACTATTATTACGACGATGAGTTAGAAGAATATTGTTGTGACGTTAATCTTGATGAAGACGAAATGGTGCGGTTTTTAACTTCGTCAAACTATCAATGTCCATATTACCGACTCTATGATGAGTACGGAATTGTCAAAAAACAGAATTAGTTTTTGGTTATACTGATAATTGAAATTTTTTGCAATTATCAGTATAATATCTTTTAAGAGATTTTTAGGGGGCTTTTATATGGAAGGATTAGTAATTGGTATAATTGCATTGGGTGTTATAGTTACTATATTTTTCTTAGCATTGAGAGTTACAAAGGGTGGCTTGGGTGCAATGTTTGTTAAAGCGGGTGCTTCTGCTTGCTTTATTGGTACGGCATTCATAACTTTTGCCTATAATATTGAAAAGAATGGCTATGACCAACGCAATTTTGAATATGGAATTTTAATGTTGTTAGGTTTCATATTCAGTTTGTTGGGTGACATCTGGCTCGACCTTAAATATGTACATAAAGAATGCACAAGACCTTATACTTATGCAGGCTTTATCTGCTTTATGATTGGTCACACATTTTTCATTCCTGCAATACTTTTAAACTTTGCAGAATATGAATGGTGGATGGTTCCACATCTCATTGGTTCTTGCGTGATTTTTGCAGTTATAGCAGCACTTATGGAAAAAATCAACAAGAATCTTGATTATGGCGAATTTAGGTTAATCACAATAATTTATGCTCTCTTTGTTGCAGCAACAATGTTCTGCTCAATTAACGGATTTTTCCTTTTCGGACATTCAAAGAAATTCTTAGTTTTGATGATTGGCTCAATTGCATTCGTACTTTCAGACCTTGTTCTTTCATCAATCTATTTCGAAAAAGGCAAGAACACAAAGGTAAATGTTATTATAAACCACACACTTTATTATTTAGCACAATTCTTGTTCGCAAGTACACTTTTATTTAACTAAGGAGAACTAAAATGGAAACTAAAACTTTTGTTCCTAAAAAAGAATTAACTGCCTTTTGCGTTGCAGGTTTAGGTCAGGGTATGATTTATGCTTTGATGTCAAGTTATATCAGTGACTATTATCTCAACGTTTTGCAGTTGACACCAATGTTCGTGTTGTTGCTTATGCTCTTGGCAAGAGTATGGGATGCTATCAATGACCCACTTATGGGTATGATTGTTGACAGAAGCAATCTTAAAAGTGGTAAAATGATTCCGTTTATTCGTTTTGCACTTGTTCCGATTGCTGCTGTTACATTGCTTATGTATTTAAGCCCTGACCTTCCAAAGACAGAACTTATGATTTATTCAGCAATTGTTTATGTTGCTTGGGGTATGATTTACACAATCGGTGACGTTTCATTCTGGGGACTTCCCAATGTTATCACACCCGATTCAGAAGAGAGAAGTTCAGTTATTTCTGTAAGTAAGATTTATAACTCAATTGGTTCAGCAGTACCTGAAGTACTATTCCTTGTAGTTGGTCTTGTTATTGCCGCTTGGGTTAAAAACCAAGAAGTTGCACCTGACCCCCTTATGGTTCAAAAGAGAAAATATCTTATTATGGCGATTGTTACTGTCGGACTTGGCACAATTCTTTATTCTCGTGTTTGCACAGGTGTTAAAGAAAGAGTTAAAATGCCTGTTCGCAAGCGTCAACCTGGTGAACCATCACAGCTTGCTCGTGTATTCAAGTGCAAACCGCTTGTACTTGTTCTTTTGATGGGTGTTCTTTCAAGCGGTCGTTATATGGTATCTGCAGCAGCTATTCACGTTGCACGTTACTCATTCTACATAGGTCCAGACCTTGCAACACTTGCAACAGAGGCAGAAAGAATTGCTGCTATTGAGTCAAGCATCTCAACAGTTAAAACAGTTTTCCAGATTAGCTCAATCGTTGGTCTTTTCGGCGCAACGCTCTTTATGCCAAAACTTATGAAAAAGTTTGACTATAAGAAACTTGTTATTGTAACTTGCCTTGCAGGTTTTGTTGCAAGTATTGTTACAACAATTGTTGGTTGGTTTACAATGAATCTCTATGCTTGTATTCCATTCATCATCATTTCTTGTATTCCACTTGGCGTTATCAATACAGTTTCTCTTGCAATGATTGGTGACTGTCTTGACTTTATGGAACTTAAAACAGGCTTCCGCGACAATGCTCTCGGTGCTGCTTGCCAAGGTTTCATTAACAAAA
Organism: uncultured Clostridia bacterium; assembly: GCA_937896885.1. GTDB lineage: Bacteria > Bacillota > Clostridia > Oscillospirales > Acutalibacteraceae > Fimenecus. The sequence continues at coordinate 5,054 of CALBNX010000012.1, read as the reverse complement.
TCGGTAATGCATTCGCAACATCAGGTATTGTTATTATGTATATGGTAATCGGTCTTGACCCTGCTCAGATGCTTTCATCAACTTCAGTTGTATCAGCACTTGATATGCCACCCGAAATGAGATTTGCAATGTTTTCACTCGTTTCAATCGTACCTGGTATCAGTATGCTTCTCTGCTCAATCCCAATGTTCTTCTATAAGATTGCGGGCAAAGAGAAAAAAGATATGATTGCACAACTTCAAGCAAAGCGTGAGTCAGAAGGCTTTGTTGTAACAGAATAAAACACAATAACCGCTGACATAATCTTCAGCGGTTATTTTTATAGGTGATATTATGAGTTTTAAATTTTTGGTTTTAACTGACCCACATTTTTTTGATACTGATTTAGGTTGCTCTGGTCCGGATTATGACGACTTTATGCATTATGAGCAGAAATGCTTTGCAGAAACAGAAAGTATCAATAATGCTGTGTTTAAATATTTAGGTGAAACTGATTTAGCTGACACAGTTTTAATCGTGGGTGACTTAACACAAAATGGTGAAAGAAAAAGTCACGAAAAGTTTATTAAATTGTTATACGATTTAAAGGCAAAGGGGAAAAAGATTTATCTTATAACTGCTGACCACGACTGGAAAGGTGACCCATTTGCATTTGGCGAGAATGGCAGATATATGCCCGAGCCAACACCAAAAGAAGACCTTATTAAACTTTATAATGACTTTGGATTCAGCGATGCAATCGCAGTTGATAGTGAGCATCTCTCTTATGTGGCACAGTTAAGTGATGGGGTAAGACTTCTCGCAATCAATGCTGACATTAAAACAAAAGGTCAGTTCAGTTTAACCGAAAAACAAGTTGAATGGATTAAAGAGCAAACTAAAAAGGCGAGAGAAGACAATCAAACAATGTTTGCAATCTGCCACTATCCCGTGCTTCCAATTCAACCACTTTTCTCAATAATCAAATCAGCACTTATGTATGATTATAAATCAGTTGCAACACTTCTTGCTGATGAAGGAGTGCACCTTGTTTTCACAGGACATATGCACAACCAAAGTATTAACGAGTTTACTACTGAAAAGGGTAACAAATTCTTTGATGTTACAACCGGCTCAATTATTGCAGACCCGTCATATATAAGACTTGTAACTCTCAACGAAAACAAAGCAGAAATTGAGAGCATTCCTACACCTGATTTCCAGTATGACACAAAAGGATTGACTTGCAAAGAATATCTCACAAGTGTATTTGACGCTATGATTAGAAATATTCTTCTTGATTTGCGTGATGACACCACAAGAGCAATGAGAAAATTCGGTATAAAACAATCAAAAGGATTGATTTTCGGTCTTCGCATAGCAGGTAAAATCCTTTGTTCAGTAAAACTTGGTACACTTGCAAGATTGCTATTTATCAAGTGTGACAAGAGCATAAGAAAAGTGAAACTTATAGATTATGCAACAGTACTTGTGCGAAATATCTTCCGTGGTAATCAAACCTATAATAAAGGCACACCAGAAGGGGAGGTGTTCATCGCATTCGTCAATAGAATCAAACCAATCCTCAAAAAAATCACCGTTAAAGACCCTTATGGTGAAAAGGTTGACATTGCTGAATTGCTCATAAACACAGCAGGTAACTACGGCTACGATGATTATAACGAAACAATAGAATGGTAAATAAAAAACGGACAGATTTTAAATCTGTCCGTTTTCTTTATATTCAATTATTTAATCGGTGCAATTCGGAATGTGTATGTGTATTCCTTATTAGGTTTCATCTGATACTTTTCACGAACTTGTGCGTCACCAGGCATATCGCCACCAACACCGATTTGATTCAAGTCAACATTGAATGTTGTAATATCATAATGTGGTAATTCGTGAATATGTTTTGCAAGTTGAAGTTGGTCTTGTGTGTAGTGCCATGCGCTGAAACAGATTGGTGTTTCACCCATAGCCTCAAAGCGAAGACCTTTACCATCTTTATTTGTGATTTCAACCCATCTAACATCAGTTCTGTTACCGTTTTCCTGTGGTCTCATATAGTGATGCTCAAGGTCTGCAACACTCTTTTCGTGAAGAGTAATCTTACCACCTGTTTTACGGTCGAAATATGTTTCTTGTGGACCACGACCATACCATTTAACTTGGTCAAATTCACGAAGAAGTCCCATCTTTGTACCGAAACGAAGAAGATTGAACATTTTAGGTGTACCTGTATGAGTAATTTCAAGACTACCGTCAGGGTTTACAACAATTACAGATGTTACACCTGAGAAGAACTGAACACTCCAATCAATATTGATTACTAACTGACCAAGTGAGTTCTTGCTTGCAGATTTAACTGTACCCTTTGCACTGTTTGTTGCTCTCTGCCAATTGAAATATGGGTGGAACGGAATGATGAACGGAACAAAGTTTGTGTTTGAAAGGTCGTTGTCGGTAACTGCTCTGAAATAGTTAGGAGTAACTGCAGATTTTAAGTATTCTTTATCGTCAAATTTAAGTGAAACGATTTTACCGCTATCAATTTTGATTGAGAAACCTTCGCCCTGTGCAGTAACAACCTGACCATCTTTAACATGTGTGAGCTGACCGCTATATGTCTTTTCTTCTGCCTTTGCTTCTTTAACAACAAACTGGTCAAAGCCTTGTTCATAACCTGCTTCGCACCAAGGATGTGCAGTCTTATTAAGGAATGAGATAATAAGCACGCATTCTTTTTCTGGAAGACTTGTCAAATCATAAGGAATTGTGAAATTAATTTCTGAAAGGGGAGCACAGTTAATGTCAACAACGCCACTCTGTACTTCAACACCTTCTGCTTGCAAACTCCACTTGAACTCGAAATCAGCAAGGTCAGTGAAAAGTTTCTTGTTAATAAGAGTAAACTCACCCTTACTCAAATCTTTTTCTTTAACCTTGATTTCACAGTAAACTTTCTTAACCTCAAAATATGATGGGTGAGGTTTTCTGTCTGCTGTGATAATACCGTTAGCATTGAAATATGTGTTACTGCCTGTCATCGCAGTTGTGTTTGGAAGATGTGTATATCTGCCTGGCTCATAAGGCTCAAAGTCTGTACCATAAAGCCATTGGTCGCCGTCTGGAGTCTTTTTGCGGATTGCTTGGTCAACAAAGTCCCAGATATATCCGCCACACATATGGTCGTGAGCCTCAAAGTCATCCATATATTCTTGGAAATTACCAAGGCTGTTTTCCATAGCGTGAGCATATTCACAAAGAAGAATAGGTCTGCAATAATCTTCTTTCTTAATTGGTTTTGAGTCAGCAGCAAGTGCGTTTGCGATATTGTCATAAAGAGTGATTTCAATAGGCTCTTTGTTGCAAAGTTTCTTCATAACACTTTCAACAGGATACATACGAGAAATAACATCACTCTTTGTGAATGTAAAGTCACCTTCATAATGGAATTGACGAGTATTGTCGAGCTTGAGTGCAGCTTTCTTCATTTCCATAAAGTTGTTGCCGTCACCAGCCTCGTTACCAAGTGACCACATAAATACACAAGCGTGGTTTCTGTCACGAAGCACCATTCTTTCCATTCTGTCAATAACTGCGTCAGTCCACATTGGGTTGTCACCTGGAACACCTTTACGACGAACACCGTGAGTTTCAAGGTCACATTCGTCCATAACATAGAAACCATATTCGTCACAGAGCTCATAGAAATATGGGTCATCAGGATAGTGAGAAGTACGAATTGAGTTGATATTCGCATTCTTCATAAAGTTTAAGTCCTGATGATATCTTTCCGTAGGCACAGCCCAACCATTGTCAGGGTCAAAGTCGTGACGGTTAACACCACGAAGCATCAATGGTTTACCATTGAACAAGAACTTTTCACCGATAATTTCAACTTTTTTGAAACCAAAACGAATGCACTTATATGTAGTCTTGCCGTCAGCGGTAATACTGATAAGCAATTTATAAAGATATGGACTTTCAGCAGACCATTTCTTTGGATTTTCGATAAGTTTGTTGAATTTAAGATTTGCAGAGCCGTCAAATTCTGCTTCTCCTAAAAGAATTCTCTCGTCACCGTCAATGATTTCTGCCTTAACTGTTGCAGAACCACTACCAGCATAATCATTAACTTTGATTTCAAGATTTGTATCACTGTCTTTGTATTCAGCATCTAAATCTGTTGTGATAAAGAAGTCGCGAACACATTTTTTAGGTTCTGCAAATACATAAACCTCTCTATAAAGGCCACAGAGCAACCACATATCCTGATTTTCAAGATAAGCACCATCAGAAAAACGATAAACCTTAACTGCCACTCTGTTTGAACCCTTGCGAGCATATTTTGTAATGTCAAATTCGTGTGGTGTCATTGAGCCCTGTGAATAGCCAACAAACTCACCATTGAGATAAACTTCAATAGCAGATTTAGCAGCACCAAAGTGTAAGAAAATCTCTTGACCGTCAAAATGCTCTGGCATATCAAAATCACGAACATAAATACCGATTTCTTGCATTGTGTGGTCAATTGATGGAATCTTAGCTTTACTTCTGCTTATTGCACGGCAATATGTAGATGCATAATAGTAAGGATAACTTTCAGTATCCTGACCAATTTGCCATACTGATGGAACAGTAATGTCACGCCAGAAAGACATATCAAAACTATCCTTATAAAAATCTGTTGGACAATCATTTAAACCTCTCTGCCAATGGAATTTCCAAGTGCCGTTAAGAGTCATTTTTGAACTTGGCTCAACACGGTTTAATGCGTCAGCTTCATTATCATAAGAAAAGGCGATAACGTGACCGTCTTCTTTATTTCTTTTGATAATTGCAGGATTTTCCCAATCATATTTGTAATTTCTCATAAGTTTAACTCCTTATCTGGAAATTTATGTTAACAAAAATATTATCTATATTATACATTATATAATAGCATTCGACAATAGCAAAATTAAAACTTTATAAAAGGGGAGAAAATAACTTTGAAAAAATTTCCAACTTTTTCAAATTCACTATTGACATATTGACTTGACTGGTCTATAATAATAAACTGCTATTAA
>CALBNX010000011.1 GCA_937896885.1 uncultured Clostridia bacterium | reverse complement strand
TACCAACTTCCATAACAACGTCAGAATACATCTGAATAAATCTTCTGTAGCAGTCATATGCCCAACGAGCGTTGCCTGACTTTGCAGCCATAACTTCAACAACTTCTTCGTTAAGACCAAGGTTGAGGATTGTGTCCATCATACCAGGCATTGATGCGCGAGCACCTGAACGAACTGAAACAAGGAGTGGGTTTTCTTTGTCACCGAACTTTTTGCCAGTGATTTCTTCCATCTTGTCGATGTACTCCATGATTTCTGCCTGAATGTCATCATTGATTTTTCTGCCATCCTCATAGTACTGTGTACAAGCTTCTGTTGTAACTGTGAAGCCCTGAGGAACTGGGAGACCGAGACTTGTCATCTCAGCAAGGTTAGCACCTTTACCACCGAGGAGTTCACGCATTGAAGCGTTACCCTCTTTGAAAAGGTAAACAAACTTTTTGCTCATTTTTATACCTCCAAAAAATTATTAACAAATTAATGGTTATGTCATAGACATAATTAACCTTATAAATTGTATCAAAAATTATTCATATTTTCAATAGTTTTGAGCCAAATTTTTACATAGTTTTCAAATTGTTTGTTTATAGACAAAAAACCTACATTTTATTGATAGACTTTTGTTGTTTTTTATGCTATATTTTATACATTGAATTAAATTTTTGACCTTGGTGATAAATTTGGAACTTTTAACTTATGAAATCTTAAATGCCACAGCAGAAGCAGACAAAAATTCACTGCCAATGTTCAGTTGCGATACATATCCTTGCTTTATTGATTTGGCATTTTCAAAGAATATGAGCGTACACGATGTTATTGTGGTTTTTCCCGATGACATTCAGGTTGAATACAGCATTTTTTCAAGCCTTGACGGTGTAAATTTCTATAAGCTCCACAAGAGCCCGAAAATCGCAAGATATATTCGTGTTTTTGTGAAATATTATAGTGGTGCAAGACCAACAATCAATAATATTGAAGTTCTTGGTGAAGATTGCGCTTTCCCATCAAAAAAAGCAACGTTTAAAGAGGCTTTACCCTTTGACGAGACGGAATATGCACGCCCTGTTACTGATGAAGACATTTTTGAAGATGTTAAAGGGATTATCGGTAGAACAATCGGCGAAGAATACACAGAACAATTTGATTTACGCCTTGACAGAAGACTTCGTGAAGACTATTTCACAGTTGCAAGTCTTCGTGGCAAAATTGTGCTTACATCAAACAGTGGTGTAGGTCTTGCAAGCGCATTTAATTGCTATTTAAAAGATGTTTGTCATTGCCATGTTTCCCGTTTTGGCAAACAGGTGAAATTGCCAAAAACCTTGCCAACTGTAAATGGCAAAATCGACCGTACAACAAAATTCCAATACAGATATGCTTATAACTATTGCACTCACTCTTATTCAATGGCTTTTTGGGGTGAAAAAGAGTGGCAAAAAGAAATTGACTATCTTGCAATGAACGGTGTCAATTTGGTGCTTGATATTCTTGGTATGGAAGAAGTGTATAGACGCTTTTTGACCAAGCTCGGATACCGTCATCGTGAAATCAAGAATTTTTTGGTGGGACCTGCATATTATGCTTGGTTTTATATGAGTAATATCTGTGGTATTGGTGGACCAATTCACGATGATTTCTTTTTTGAAAAATGCGAATTAGCCCGTAAAAATCACAGAAGAATGCAAACTCTCGGAATGAATATTGTTTTACAGGCATACACAGGAATTGTGCCCCGTGATATTCAGAAAAAAGACCGAGATGTGCCCGTTATTGAGCAAGGCAAATGGAAGGGTATTGAGCGCCCTTTAATTGTTAGTCCCGACAGCGTTTCTTATTCAAAATATGCAAAGCTTTTCTATGAATGTCAGCGAGAAGTTTTTGGTGACATAACTCATTTTTATGCAGGGGATATCTGTCACGAGGGTGGCAAACTCAATAAGAAAAAAGCAAAAGAGAGTTATAAAAATGTGATGGAAAGTATGCTTGGCTTTGACAAGCAAGCGCAATGGGTTGTGCAATGCTGGTCAATGAATCCTAACAAGTCTTTCACTAATGCTGTGAAGCAATATCGCAATAAGCATATTATTATGTTGGACTTGCATTTTGAGAAAATCAATCACAATGCTAACAACTTTAGCAGACTCGCAAAATATGGTAATGTGTTAGAGGGATTACTCAATAATTTCGGTGGTCGTCAGGGGCTTTATGGACCAGTTGATACCATATCTAAAAAAGTGCAAGAAGCATCACAAAGGCCTAATTTCAAGGGCATTGCGCTCACATCTGAAAGCACAAATATGAACCCGATTGTTTCTGAAATTTTCTTAACAAGCATTTGGGAAGATGTTACAGATATCAATAAATGGGTTCAGGATTATGCTCTTCGTCGATATGGCAAACACAATGAAAACATCGAAAAAAGTATGGAAATTCTTCTCAAAACTGTCTATTGTGAAGATAATTGTAACAGTATGTTTGGCACACCTGAAAGTATGGGTTGTCGCAGACCACTTGACCCTGAAAGAAAGCTCTTTACGGCTCGTGGCTCGGTGAAAATCCCGTATTCTACAAAGGATTTTGACGAAGCAGTTAAACTTTTCTTGAAAGATTTTGATAAGTTCAAAGATAACGAATGTTACATCTATGACGCTGTTGATTTGTTAAGACAATCAATTGCAAATAAGTTGACAGATGTGTCGAGAAAAATGGCATCAGCATATAAGACAAAAGACTATTTCGCATTTATGGATAACAGCGAAAAATTGATGTCTCTTTTTGATATGCTAGATAGAATTTTGCTTAATAGCCGTGATTTCTCATTCGCATCATATATTGAGCCAGTTTGTGAATATACAGATAAGCTTGACGATTTCACAAAAGAACTTTATATGATTAACGCCAAAGCACTTATCACCACTTGGTATTGCAGATTGTTGGCAGATAAAGGTAATCTTCACGATTATGCTCATAGACAAATGGGTGACCTTATGACATCATTCTATAAAATGAGATGGGAAAAACTCATAGAGCAAGTAAAAATCGAGATGGACGGTGGCAAAGCACAAGAAATCGACTGGTTCAAATATGAATGGGACTGGGTATTAAGTGACACAAAATACACCAAAAAAGTCCGTGAAGATAGCTTGAAAGCATTGGGAAAACAGATATTGAATTAAAAAAAGAGTACGGAAAATTCCGTACTCTTTTTTGCATAGCAAATATAAATTTGTCAAACAAAAAATAGGACGCCGATTTCGGCGCCCCATTCGATTATTCTATTGTTTTAAGACGAATTGATGTTACCGAATATGCGGGGATGGTGTAATTGAATTTATCTGATACACCATCGAGCAGGAATTCTTGCATTGTAAGGTGAGTTGACTCGTCTGCTCCGAGAACATTATCATTTTCAAGTGAATCGCCAGCAACTTGATTTATTTCTGCTTTTGCATTGATTTTTGCGTTTGCAATATCAATAGCAACAGTTTTTGCATTTTCTGTAACATTTACAAATTTCACAATGATATCGCCGTTATCATCAACACTTGCTACTGTGTATGCTTCTGCTTCTGCAGGGTTACCAAAATCATAATCAACATAAAGTTCATCATCAATATAGCACTTAACTGCGCTACCGTTAACTTCAACTTTAAGCTTATATGTCTTGCCTGTTTCAATTACGCAATCTTTAACTGTGCCATTAATCTGACCTGTTTTTGCATTGTCGGTAATTTTCTGCAAACAAGAAACTGTATTGTCCCAACCGCCAATATTCCAGAAAATATTGTTGTCTGTACCTTGAACTGCGAATGGAATCAAGAAACCTTCGTTACCTTCGAGCTTTGTTGCTTCAACTGTATATGTATAGTTAGTCCAGTCTTTTTCACCAAAATATGCAACACTACCTGTTTCGCTATAATTCATATCAGTTGTAGTGTTAGTGAGAGCGCCACCCTTGATTTTCCACTTGCCGTCAGTTGCGAAATCCCATTTTGCCTTTGAGAAAAGGTTGCAACTGTCTTCTGCAAGAACTTCGCCTGTTTTGTTGTCTGTTACAACAAAATTGTCAAATTTTGCTGATGTGTACCAAGTACCAACACCAACTTGACCTTCAAGGTCTGCTTGTGGAATCTTTGCACCGTCGAACTCGTGCTTCAATACAGAAGCGCCTTGATTGAGTGAGAAAAGTTTTTGCACGTGATAACTGATTGAGCCCATTGCAGTATTGTTATCAAACCAGATAAGGTTTGGTGCCCAATGACGAGCAACGGTACTACTGAAAAGTGGTGCATAAGCTGCCATTTCAACAATGTCACCATTTCGCTCAAGACCTGTCATATATGCGCCCTCTGCAAGTGCAGATTTCAAAAGATTGCTCTTTGCGGCATATTCACCAAGGAAGATTTTGATTGCACCACCATAGATGGTATCAGTCATTGTCTCAACTGTTCTTGTGTAGTTGTTTTCATCATAATAGTCCGCGTGCTTTAAGAACCATTCAGGCTCGTTGTAATAATGCTGGTCAACTGCGCCTGCAAAATCTTTTGCATTTGTTGAGCCCATTTTGTCAAGCTCTGCCTTTGCATAATCATAAGATGGAATATGATTCCAACCATTTATAGCATCTGCTGCACCTGATGAATAAATAAGTTCAAGCCCTTCATAAAGCTTCGGGTTCTTTGCTTTTGCTTCATTGAATGCTTTAAGGAATGCGCTATATCTTTCGAAATAATCCATATTCTCATTTTCATTACCAATACAGATATATTTGAGTTCAAATGGCTCTGGGTGACCGAGAGATGCTCTCACTTTGCCCCAAGTTGAATTTACATCACCACGACAGAATTCAACTAAATCAAGCATATCTTGAACATATTGTTTGAATTCAGGGGTGTCCATTCCCACAGGACCTTTGCCACGCATCTGACAATAAAGTCCGCAGTTTAAAACAGGCACACCAACAGCACCAATATCTTCACAAAGCAAGAAATACTCATAGAAACCAAGTCCATAAGAGAAGAAGCTTGGATATGGGTCTTCTGTTGTTGCTAAATCAGTCCAGATGCTTGTGCCTTGACTTCTTGTTGCAACATCACCGTATTTACCGTTAAAGAGAAGCGGAAGACCGTCTTTGCCAACGCCGATTGAATCTTTCCAGTCATAAGCGGTGTTGTCGTCATAACCTTCGATAACGCAACCACCTGGGAAACGTAAGAATTTAGGTTGCATTTCTTCAAGCAACTGACCCAAATCTTTTCTTAATCCGTTTTCTCTGCCTTTGAATGTATCTTCAGGGAAGAGTGAAATCATATCAAAATGAACTTCGCCCTTGCCTATGAGAATTTGCAATGTTACACCCTTTTCAGCATCAACTGATGATGTAAGTGTTGCAGAATATTTTTGCCATTTATCACTTGCCTTTTCAACAGTTGCAGAGCCTACAACTTTGCCGTCAACAGCAAGGTTTGCCTGAATGTTGCCTGTGTATTCAGCAGGTGTTTTGGCATAGAAGGTAAGGTTATATTTAGCGTCTTTTTTGAGTGCCATTCCGTCAAGAAAACCTTTGTTTTCGATACCTGCAAAGTCATCTGCATTGTTTTTCATAATGAGATAGCTTGGGTTATTCTCATTAAGGCAATCCTTTGAAACCTGTGTAACTTTAATATCAGCATTGTTGACAGCGTTCCAGTTATAAAGGTTGTCATTTTGTGCGAGTGCTGTGAACTCAAATGAACGGTTTGCAACCATTTCTGCATAAAGTCCACCATCTGCTGCAAAATTGATATCTTCAAAGAAAATACCAAAAAGCAAGTCGCTGATATCGTGAATTTTGTCACCTGCATCAATGCTTAAAGTGTAATTTGCAGTTTCTTTATTATATTCTGAAACTGAGTTTGCACCTGTGTTATTTACAACAACATTAACAGGCTCATTTTGTTCTTCTTTTGGTGTGCAACCTGTGAAGAAAGAGAGAAGCACTAAAGAAAGAACAAGAGCTATGCTACAAATTTTCAAAAAGGTTTTTTTCATAATATTTCCCCTTATTTTTTCATTTGAAACAATTATAATTGATTTGAAAAATTGTGTCAATAAAAAGTGTAACAGCAGAATTGACAAATGGCAACTTTTGGCGTAAAATTTATATATATTTTGGATAAAGGGGATTTGTTTATGGCAAAGAAAGTTTTAACACCGGCAGAAGCTGAAATTAAAGCGCTCAAAAAGAAATATCGCAAAGAGAAAACAGAAAAAATTATTCCTGTTATTCTTGCAATCGCTATTGCTGTCAGTTCATTGGCTATTGGCAAAAGCTTTGGCGCTGACAAACAACCTGAAAGTAGCAATACTTTGAATAATAACTCACAGCAAGTTGTTCAGAATAATGACTCTGATTCTACAAATACTGATTCAAATCAGGTTCAGGACCCATCAACAAATGTGGATTTAACACCTGATAAAAATCTTGCAGATGACCCTGCTAACTGGTCTAAAGAACAAATTGTTAAGTTCTATAAGCAATCTGCGGCAAAATCACACGCTACGGCTGAATCATCACAGACAATGACAATGCCTAAAATGGTTGTTAATGATGGTGACGGTGCACTTGGTTTCTTTATTAGTCTTGTAACACCGGTAATTAATACTGTTTTAGAGAAACAAGCAACAACTTATGGTGGAATTACTGGTGGTTACAATAATCTTGTAGCATCTGATGTTGCAAGTGCAAAAGCATATAAAGAAGGCAAATATACAGTTATCGAAATGACTATGGTTGAACAGACTGACGGTCTTTATGGCGAGCCACAGGATGGTACAGTTGGTCATGCAATCAACGTTCTTGGTAATGTTGCAACTGCAGTTGCAGAGTTTCCTGATTTCAACATTGCTTATGAAGATGCAGACATTAAGATTCACTATGCTAACCCAAAAGTAAAGGTTAGAATTAATGAAAACGGTATCATCGAAAAAGGAACTTGGAGCTATACAGCACAGATTGACATTAAGCATCTTCAGATAGAATCTGTTATGGTTGACAAAGCTGAAGCAGAAATTATTTATACTATCGTAGTTGGTGGTGGATTCTAAAATCGGGGAGTGAGAAAAAATTGAAAAGACCATTTGCAATAATTGGCTTTTCAATGCTTTCGTCGTTTTTAGTTATTTCAAATTTAACATTTAATCAGACTGTTGCTGTCGTTTTGACGGCAACAGTTTTCTTTTGCCTTCTTCTGCTTTTTAAGAAAACGAGAAAAAACAAATTAGCTTTAACTATTTTATTATCTGTGGCTATTTTCTCAACGAGTTTTATTTTGACACAGAGTAAATATGTGAAACTTGTAAATGAGAATATGCATAAAGAAGTAAAAGGCGTTGTCTGTCAAACACCTACAAACTCTGATTATGCAAATACATATATAATAAAAATCTATGGTGAAGATTATAAAATTCGTTATATTTCAGAATATGATAGGGGATTCAAACAAGGTGATATAGTCAGCGGTAAAATAACACTTCAGGAAAACAAAGAAAACATTGATTATTTTGAAAGTGCTCTTGCATCAAAAACATATTTTAACTGTTTTGAAGACGATGAAAACAAATTGGATTTAACAAACAATAAAAATATGATTTATTATTACTCGGGTATGGTTAAAGAGTGGTTTGTTAATGTTGTAACACAGTATTTACCCTGTGAAAGCGGTGTAATAGCAAATGCAATGGCAATAGGGGATAGAACTGGATTAGCTTATGAAACTGTAACAACATTTAACTATTCAGGGATTTCGCACCTTCTAGTAGTTTCTGGTTTGCATCTTAGTTTGTGGTCTTTGGGGATTATAAAAATTTTGCAAAAGAAAGAAAAAATCAGAAAATATGTAGTTCTAATAGGGTTAATGTGTCTTATTGGATATTCTGTATTGACAGGACTTAGTGTATCCGTTGTTCGCGCAGGTCTTATGGTGGGCTTTGTGCTTATCGGTAAACTATTTAGGCGCGATGCTGACAGCCTTAATTCTATTGGTTGTGCAGTAACATTTATAGTGCTTACAAACCCGTTTTCACCATATTCTGCATCCCTTTGGCTCACAGTTTTATCAACAATGGGAATTCTCGTTTTTAACGAGCCCATAAAGAATTGGATATTAAGTTTTAAAGCATTTAGGATGTCAAAAGACAACAGTTTTGTAAGCTTTATAGTAACATCTATTGCCATAAGTCTTGCAACGGCCATTTTTACAATGCCGGTTTTCATAATTTGCTTTAAAATGATGCCTATAGTATCAATATTCGCTAATCTTTTAGCTGTTGATTTGGCAATGATTTTGATGGTTTCAACAGTCTTTGGTGTACTTTGCCATAGTTTGCATTTGTTATGGCTATCACAACTATCATTTTCTGTTGTGGGTGTAATTGGCACATTTTTGCAAAGGGTTGCAAAAACTATTGGTATGTGGGAGCATTCAACCATTTCTGTTGCATCACCATTTTTTGATTATTTTCTTATTTTTGCAATATTTATTGTTGCGATTGCTTATTGTTTAAAAAAGAAAAATATAAACATTTTCAAGGGCACAGCAACACTTTTGTCTGTGTTTTTTGTGCTTATAACTTTGTTTACTACTGCTTATGATTATAATACTGTGTCAATTCATATAAACAACGAAAATGATAATATGATAGCCCTTGCAAATTACAAGGGGGATACAACTGTTTTTGGTTGTCCAAATAAAAAACAAGCAACAATAATTCGCGATATAATGATGACTCATAACGAGAAAAAGATTGATAATATTATGACTGACGCTAAAAATTTATCAGTTCTTATGAATCTTGAAAAATCCCTTTTAGCCGACAAAAATTGCAAAACAAATGAGGTATCAGGCCAATATAAAATCATAAGAAACGAATATGGAACGGAAATAACTTACAAAAATGTAAATTTACTGTTAATAAATAATACTTCTTGCGAAAATTGCTTTGAAAATACAATTAAATATGATATAATTGTTACGAATATGCTGAATGATGATGAAAAATTGAGCTTATCATCACTCCTAAGAAATGAAAACTCACTTCTGCTCTGTGTGGAAGACGGTGAAACTGTAAGTATTAATTGTAAATGGGAGAAACTCTATGCCACTTATAACTGAACTTGAATTGAAAAAGCAAATTCAAGAAAATAAGATGTCAAATTGCTATCTTTTCTATGGTAGCGAAGATTATCTTAAACAATTTTATACAAATAAAATTTGTCAGAAATTTGTGACAGCGGGTAGTGAAACCTTTTCACTTCGCAAATATGACGGTAAAGAAAACACTCTCGACGAAGTTTTAGAGGGTGCACAATCTATGCCTTTTATGAGCGAATATTGTGTAGTTATCGCTCATGATTTTCAACTTGATTCTTTGGGTGAAGACGACAAAAATAAATTGACAGATTATCTTTCAAATCTTCCCGATACATCTATCACGATTTTCTGGATGGATAGCATTGAAGTGTCACCCAAGAATGCAAAATGGAAATGGGTTATCGATAATTTCAATAAATATGCAACAACAATAAATTTTGCAAAACCCGATATGAGAGAGCTTAAAAAGATTATTATGGCTTATGTTAAAAAACAGGGTTGCATAATAGGTGAAAAATCAGCATTGTATTTGGTTGAGCTTGTTGGCGATAGTCTTAATACTTTGTTCAATGAAATGGAAAAGCTATGCAACTTTGTGGGGCAAGGCAATGAAATCACAAATGAGCATATTGATGCTATTGCTGTGCGCTCATTAGAAGCAAGAGTTTTTGACTTGTCAAAGCTTGTGCTTAATCATAATCCACAGGGTGCGCTTGAGTTGTTGCATAACCTTATGCTTCAAAAAGCAGAGCCTATTGATATCTTTGGTGTTATTTTAATGTCCTTTGTTGATGTTTATCGTGTAAAGGTTGCAGTGAGCGGTGGCGAGAGTGCAACATATCCTGCAAAGTTTTTTGATTACAGAAACAAAGAATTTAGACTTACAAATTCGACACGTTCTGCATCAAAACTTTCAACAGAACAGTTAAGAGAATGTTTTAATTGTTTCAGCGAAGCTGACCGTGCTCTTAAAAGCACAGCACAAAACGGTGAAATGATTCTTGAAAGATTGATTGTTCAACTTTCATTGATAATTGCAAGGTAAATTATGATTAAGATAAACGAAGCAGTAATTGTTGAAGGCAAATATGACAAAATCAAATTGTCAGGTATTCTTGATACAGTCATAATCGAAACTGACGGATTTGCCATCTTCAAAGATAAAGAAAAACAACAGTTAATCCGTTTTTTGAGTGAGAAGCGTGGAATAATAATTATGACAGATTCTGACTCGGCTGGGTTTAAAATCCGTTCGTTTATAAACGGAATAACTAAAAGTGAAAACATAAAAAATGTGTATATTCCTGATGTTTATGGTAAGGAAAAACGCAAGACCGAAATGAGCAAAGAAGGCAAATTGGGCGTTGAGGGAATAAGCACAGAGCTTATTATGTCCGCTTTGCAAAAAGCAGGTGTCTTTTGTAGCGAAAACGATAAAAAAGAAGGTCGTGAAATAACTCGCACCGACTTTTTTGAAGACGGAATCAGCGGTCGTGACAATAGCAGTGAAATAAGAAAAAACCTTGCTAAAAGTCTTGGGTTGCCTGAAAGAATTTCATCATCTGCTCTGCTTAAAATCATAAATTCATATATGACTTATGATGATTATAAAAACGCAATTAACAGTTTGATAAAATAATGAAAATATGATAGAATTTTATTTCTATTGATTTACAGATATGAGGTATTTATAAATGAGTGTAGAAAGAATATTCCCAATAAATCGTCCTTATTATGACTTGCCACAGGTTGAAACATTTAAGGAAATGATTGACAGAAGCGAGAGTCTCTATTCTGACAGACCTGCCTATAAACTTAAAAATAAAGACGGTGTGCTTTATAATGTAACTTATAAAAAATTCCGTCACGATATTTATTATATGGGTAACTCTCTTATTAAAAAAGGCTATTCAAGAAGTCATATCGCAGTTATCGGTGCAAGTTCATATCGTTGGCAAGTGACATATATGGCAGTTACTTGCAGTGATAATGTTATTGTGCCAATTGATAAAGAATTGCTCACAGATAACATTATGGATATTCTCAAAGACTCAGATTCTGTAATGCTTTTTGGTGACAAAAAATATATAAACGCAATCAAAGAAAGAAAAGATGAATTGCCAGAAAACTTTGTGTTTGTTTGCTTTGATGATAATGAAGAAGATGGTGTTGTTAAATTTTCTGATTGGTTGCAAGAGGGTAGAGATATGTATCATAGTGGTACAAGATATCTCAGCGACATAAAACTTGATAAAGACGCAACAGCAGCAATTCTTTTCACATCTGGTACAACAGGTGTGTCAAAAGGCGTTTGCCTTAGCCAATATAATATCTGTTTTGACGTTGTTAGCGTTTTGAGTGTTGTTAAGGTTAATCCTGATGATAACTGTTTATCAGTTCTTCCAATTCACCACACTTATGAGTGCACAGTCGGCTTTTTCGCATTCATTTATTCAGGTGCTTGTATTTCATTCAGTCGTGGACTTCGTTATATTATGCAGGATATGAAAGAAGTTCAACCAACAATTTTCGTTACAGTTCCTTTGATGCTTGAAAAATTCCACGCAAGAATTGTTAAGAAAATCTCTGCAAAAACTGCAGGAAGTGCAATTTTCAAATTTGGTAAAAGTGCATCAATGGTTGGTCGTGCATTTGGCTCAAAATCTATTGGTAGAAAGCTTTTCAACGAGGTTATTGAAACCTTTGGTGGCAAACTTCGTCTTATCGTTACAGGTGCATCTGCTCTTGACCCAAGAGTTGCAGAAGATTTTATGACAATGGGTATCGACCTTTATATCGGTTATGGTCTTACAGAAACTTCACCAATCGTAATGGTTAATAACGACAGATTGATGCTCACAGACTCAGTCGGTACACCACTTCCAAATATTGAAGCAAAAATCCATAATCCTGATGATTTGGGCGTTGGTGAAATCTGGGTGCGTGGTCCAATGGTTATGCAAGGTTATTATAAAAATCCTGAAGCAACTGCTGAAGTAATCACCCCTGACGGATGGTTCAGAACAGGTGATTTAGGCGTTGTTGATGAGCATAATTGTTATAAAATCACAGGTCGTTGCAAGAATGTTATCGTCACAAAGAATGGTAAAAATATCTTCCCTGAAGAAGTTGAACTCTATCTCAACAATAACCCATTCATTGAAGAAAGTATGGTTTATGGCGAAGAAAGTGGTAACGACGAAACAACAGTTTCTGCACAGATTTACCCTAACTATGAAAAAATCAAAGAGAATCTTAAGCGTCAGGAATTGACACAAGAAGAAATAAGAAATGCAATTGCAGACGCTATCAAAGAAGTTAACAAGAAGCTTCCAGGTTATAAAAAGGTTATGCAATTTGATGTTCGTGAGGAAGAATTTGTAAAAACAACAACTCACAAAATCAAGCGTCAGGCAAATATCAAAAAAGACAATAAAAAATAAACGAGGTAAAAATTATGACTTATGAAGCCAATTTCCCCGTGAACAAATCTTTTTATGAAGTTAATGAAATTAAAACCTTTAAAGAACTCATTGACAATAGTGAAAGACTTTATTCTGACCGACCTGCTTACAAATTAAGAAACAAAGACGGAGTTTATTATGATGTTTCATATAAACAATTGCGTCACGATGTTTATTATCTTGGTAACAGTATTATTAAAGACGGATATTCAAGAAATCACATTGCAGTTGTAGGTGTAAACTCATATAAATGGGCTGTGACTTATCTTGCAGTAACTTGCAGTAATAATGTTATTGTGCCAATGGATAAAGAACTCACAGCAGATAATATGGTTGATATTTTGTGTGATTCTGACTCTTGCGCAATCTTTGGTGATAAGAAATATATCAAAGAACTCTATGAGAGAAAAGATAAGCTTCCGAAAGATTTTAAATTCTATTGCTTTGACGAAATTGACCTTGATGGTGTAATCTATTTTAATGAATATTTTGAAGAGGGCAGAGCCTTATATAAAAAAGGTGTAAAGAGCCTTAATGATATAACACTTGACCCTGAAGCAATGGTGTCACTTTTGTTTACATCTGGCACAACAGGTGTTTCAAAGGGCGTTTGTCTGAGTATGAGTAATATCTGCGGTGTTATTAACAATATTAGCGGAGTAGTTAAGGTTTATCCCGAAGACCAACTTCTTTCGGTGCTTCCAATTCACCATACTTATGAATGTACATTGGGATTTTTGCTTATTCTTTATTCAGGTGCTTGCATTGCATTCTGTCGTGGTATTCGTTATATCACTCAGGATATGGCAGATATCAAGCCAACAGTTTTTATCACAGTTCCATTGATGATTGAAAAATTCTATGCAAGAATTATGAAGAAAATCGGTGAGAAAAAGGGCGGTAGCGCAATTTTTGGATTCGGTAAGGCTGCATCATCTGTTGGCCGTGCATTCGGTTCAAAGAATATCGGTAGAAAGCTCTTTAACGAAGTTATCGAAAACTTTGGTGGCAGACTTCGTCTTCTCATCACAGGTGCATCTGCTCTTGACCCAAGAGTAGCAGAAGATTTTATCAATATGGGTATTGATATTTATATTGGTTATGGTCTTACAGAATGTGCACCACTTGTTATCGGCAACCACGATAAATTGATGTTGCCTGACTCAATCGGAACACCACTTCCAAATGTAGAGGCAAGAATCAATGACCCTGACGATTTGGGGGTTGGTGAAATTTGGATAAAAGGCCCAATGGTTATGCTTGGTTATTATAAAAATCAAGATGCAACTGACGAAGTGCTTACACCTGACGGATGGTTTAAAACGGGTGACTTGGGTGTTGTTGACAGAAACAACTGTTATAAAATCACAGGTCGTTGCAAGAATGTTATTGTTACAAAGAATGGTAAAAATATCTTCCCAGAAGAAGTTGAAGTCTATCTAAACAATAACCCACTCATAGAAGAAAGTATGGTTTATGGCGTTGAAACTGAAAACGACGAAACAACAGTTTCAGCACAGATTTATCCTAACTATGAGAAAATTAAAGAAAACCTTAAACGTCAAGAAATCACTCAAGAAGAAATTCGTGAGCAGATAGCACAGGCGATTAAAGAAGTTAATAAAAAACTTCCATCATATAAAAAGATTATGAATTTTGATATTCGAGAAAACGAGTTTATCAAAACAACAACACAAAAAATTAAACGCTATGCTAACCTTAAACAAAACGAAAAGGAAGATAGCGCTGAAGAAACAACAGGGGAAGAAAAATGATTTTAGGACAAGGTATGAATGAAGAATTCTCAAACGGCAAAAAGGTTCTGGCTTTGATGGCGTCCCCAAGAAAAACGGGATACACAGCAAAGCTTTTGGGCGCGCTTCTTCGTCAATTCCCAAAAGGGACAAATATTGAAATCGTAAATCTTTATGACCTGAACCCGACTCCTTGCAATGCTTGTGGATATTGCAAAGCAGTTACAGGTTGCTCAAAAAAAGATTTAGAAGAATTCTTTAAAAAGTTTGAAGATGTGGATATAATAATATTTGCAACACCAATTTATTTTATGGGTGTTCCAGCACCAATGAAAGCACTCATTGACCGTTTTCAGCGTTATTATGAAGCTCGTTTCCGTCGCAATATGAAAAATCCTATTGAGAAACGAAGAAAAGCAATCATAATGGTTACAAGTGGCTCTGACGGTGAAATTGGTTATGAAGTCATTAAACATCAGTTGATGCAGGCATTCACAGTACTTAACATTGAACTCTGTGGCACAATGCTCGCAAGAAATACTGATAAATGTGGCATTGATAGTACAGATATTGAAAAAGCAGAAATGCTTTATAGGAGCGTGAGATAATATGACAATTACAAAAGTAAATCTTGAAAATTTTGCACAAGAAGTGCTCAAAAGTGAAAAGAAAGTCCTTCTCGATTTTTATGCTGACTGGTGTATGCCTTGTCAGAATATGATGCCTGAGATGGAAGCTTTTGCAGAAGAAAACGAAAACATTAAAGTCTGCAAACTCAATGTTGACGAGTCAACAGACCTTGCAGTAACATTTGGTGTTATGAGCATTCCAACAGTTATTCTTTTCGATAAAGGACAAGAAGTTAAACGCTTTGTTGGTGCAAAAGAAAAACATCAGATTGCAGAATTCTGCGCTGAATAAAAAGAAAAGAGAGAGTTTTTAAACTCTCTCTTTTTTATGGTCTGCATTTCACGATTGCTTCAGTTACATTTGTTAAAACTAGTTCACCGTGTTGATTATAAGCGTGAATGGTTAACTCTACAATTCCGTTTTTCTCACTTCTTGGAGTAAGTCCTGTAACATGTGCCTTTGCTGTGAGAACATCATCAACATAAACAGGCTTTATCCACTCAATTTTTGTTGATTTTCCTGCTAAAAGGTCATCGCGGAATAAATCAACTTCAAGATATTTAGCCCAAACGGACATAAATGACATAACACCCGGTGCAATAAGCCCACCAAAGGGACTTTTCTTTGCATATTCTTCGTCGGTGTGTAGTGGAATATTGTCATAAAGACGAGCAAAATCCATCATTTTTTCTTTTTCAATGACAGCAGGTGGAATATCAACTGTCATACCCATTTTAACATCATCAAAATACATTAAATTCACCCGATTTTAATATGTGCCGAAATTTGAAAATTATTATTTAATCAAATCCTTAATAACTTCGCCTGCGATAATGAGTCCTGCCACACTTGGCACAAAAGAGATGCTTGCAGGGGTGCGTTCGCCATCATTCTGTGGTGTTTCAGTTGAATAAAGCACCTTGAGTTTTTTAACACCACGAGTTTTTAATTCTTTTCTCATGACTCTGCAAAGGGGACAAGTATCCGTTTTATAAATATCAGTAATCTTAAATGCCGTTGGGTCAAGCTTGTTGCCTGTGCCCATTGATGCAATCATCGGTATTCCCAACTCTTGCGATTTGATTGCAAGGTCGATTTTCGCGGTCACATTGTCGATAGCATCAATAATATAGTCATACTCTGCAAGGTTAAATTCATCTGCATTTTCAGGCAAATACATTTTAACGATTGGAGTAACCTGACAATCAGGATTAATGTCAAGAATACGCTCTTTTGCCACTTGGGCTTTATCTTTGCCAATGGTCGAATGAAGTGCATATAACTGACGGTTGATGTTTGTAATGTCAACTGTATCCTTATCAACAACTGTCATTTTGCCAATACCTGAGCGAGCGAGTGCTTCAGCCACATAAGAGCCAACACCACCAAGCCCGAAAATAATAATATTTTTATTTTTTAATTTTTCAAGGTTTTCTTTACCAATCAATCTTTCAGTTCTTGCAAATTCCATAATACCACTCAATTCTGCATTCTGCATTTTGAATTCTGAATTTATTTTACCATATTGAAAAATTCCCTGCAATAGTGTATAATCTTTTTTTGGAAATTTATATATTAAGGATGATATTATGAAACTTGGTATCGTAGGTTTGCCAAATGTCGGCAAAAGTACACTTTTTAATGCTATAACAAATGCTGGTGCACAGTCAGCTAACTATGCTTTCTGCACAATCGAGCCAAATGTGGGCGTTGTTGCAGTGCCAGATTACAGAATTGACAAATTAGCAGAAATGTATAACCCTGCAAAAATCACTCCTGCAACAATCGAATTCGTTGATATTGCAGGTCTTGTAAAAGGTGCATCAAAGGGTGAAGGTCTTGGCAATAAATTCCTTTCACATATTCGTGAAGTTGACGCAATTATCCACGTTGTTCGTTGCTTTGATAATGACGATATTATCCATGTTGAAGGTAGCATTGACCCACAGCGTGATATTGAAACAATCAACCTTGAGCTTATTCTCTCTGACGTTGAAATTCTCGACAGAAGAATTACAAAGAGTGAAAAAGACCTTAAAGGCGACAAGTCACTTCAAAAAGAAGTTGATTTCTTAAAGCGTCTTCGTGGCGAACTTGAAAATGGTGTTAATGCTCGTGCAGTTGAGATGGACGACGAAGAAAGAGAAATTCTCTCCACAGTTGCACTTCTTTCATCAAAACCAATTATCTATGCTTGCAATATGAGTGAAGAAGACTTCGCAAATGATATTCGCGACAATGCAAGATATAATGCTGTGTGCAAGCTTGCAGAAGCAGAGGGCGCTGAAACTCTTCCAATTTGTGCAGAACTTGAAGCACAGATTACTGAACTTGACAAAGAAGAAAAAGAAATGTTCCTTGCTGATTTGGGTATTGAACAGGGCGGTCTTGACCTTCTTATTCAGCGTTCATATAACCTTTTAGGACTTATCTCATACTTAACAGCAGGACAACCTGAAGTTCGTGCTTGGACAATCAAAAAAGGCACAAAAGCACCACAGGCAGCAGGTAAAATTCATACTGACTTTGAACGTGGATTTATTCGTGCAGAAGTTATTCACTTTGACGACCTCATGGCGAACGGCTCAATGCAAGCTGCAAAAGAAAAAGGTTTAGTACGAAGCGAAGGCAAAGAATATGTGATGAAAGACGGAGATATAGTTCTCTTCCGTTTTAATGTATAAAACGAAAAAGAAAGTGCTAAATGCTGAGTGCTAAATGCTGAATGGAGTATTAAAATGAGCGAAAATACAATAGAGAATAAAAGTTTTGATTTTGCTGTAAGAATTGTTAATCTTTATAAGTATTTAACTACTGAGAAAAAAGAATATGTTATGTCAAAACAGTTACTTAGAAGTGGAACAAGCATAGGTGCTAATGTTGCAGAAGCAGAAAGAGCACAAACTAAGCCGGATTTTCACAGTAAAATGAGTAATGCAGTAAAAGAGGCAAATGAAACTTATTATTGGATTAAATTGTTATATAAAACAGAGTATTTGACAAAGAACGAATTTGAAAGTTTGGATAGTGATATAAACGAAATTCTTTCAATTTTAATAGCAATTTGTAAAAATTCAAAATAATTCAGCACTCAGCACTCTACATTCAGCATTGAATATGCGCTTGTAGCTCAGTTGGATAGAGCGTCAGACTCCGACTCTGAAGGTCGCTGGTTCGACTCCAGTCGAGCGCGCCATATAAATATAGGCGACATTACAAAAAAATAAAAGGATTTGTACTTTTACAAATCCTTTTTATAATTGCGTCGCAGACCCGACATTCAGCATTCAGCACTCAGCATTCAGCATTTTTTACCAAGTTTTAATAACTTCTGGATTTTTGAAGATTTCTTCAAGTTTTTTCATAAATGGCACAACATCATTGAGAGCGCCGATTCTATGGTCAAAGGTGAGAGTTACAGGCATAACTTTCTTTGTGCCCAAATCAATTTCACCTTTGCTGTTTTTAAAGACAAATTCTTCATCACGAACAGTACCCACACCCATCATAAACACTTGTGGATATAAAAGTGGTGCGTGTGCACTGAAACCGTTGAGATTTAGTGTGCCATAATTTGAGAAACAAACAGTTCCTTCACCGACATGTTCTGGTGAAAGTGCATTTTCTTCTTTTGGTGCACGGTGGAACAAATCAGAGATTTTACCCATCTTGCTCTTGCCAAAAGCACCCTTTATGGTCATTGCAACTGCTCGTGGCATCTGACTTGAAAGCATCATCGCAATTCCACGACGCAAGGTAAGGTCTGTGTAAGTGCGTTTAATATCAGTTGTTTTCATTCGTGTAACAATATCTGTGATTTCTTCTTGAAGCTCTTTGAGATTTTTTTCTTCAGCAGAGAGAATATTAACAGGAAAAGTTTCACCGTTGTCGAGAAGAACAGGCATTGCAATATTCATGTGCTCTTTTACAATAAGACGGCCTGATATTGAAAATGGTTTAAAATCAATATGGGCATTAAGTCTTGGGGCAATTTTTAAGCCCTCAATCATTGATTTTACAACGATTGTGTTAAAAGAAAGAGAATATCCGCATTCATTTTTAAATGATTTATATTCTTCCCACATTTTTGTAACATCAAGGTCAAGATTGTATGACGCCGCGGGTTGAGTGGTAGAAGAAGATAACACATATCCATTGCATTTTCTCTTAACTTCACCAAAATATTCAACCTTGTCGCCCTCAACGGGACGAAGGAGTGTTTTGTCAATAAAAGCTTTAAATCCCATATTTTTTCTCCCTAGTGTGTAAAATCATATTCAGTATATCAAAACAAGTGAATTCCGTCAATGAAAAAGTGTTGACAAAATAAAAAATAGGTAGTATAATACATTCACGATTAAAAGCTTTAAAGCGCTAAAGCGATATTTAGTAACTAAAAAAGAGGCGACTTACAATGAGAAAAGGTAATTTAATGAGTGTCCGCCACGACATTCGTTTGCTTGATGCTACGATTCGTGATGGTGGACTTTGTAACAATTTTGAATTTAGTGACGAATTTGTCCGTGAACTTTATAAAACTAACATTAAATGTGGCGTTGACTATATGGAATTTGGCTATCGTGCTAGTCGCAATCTTTTTAATGAAGAGGACCACGGTAAGTGGAAATTCTGTAAGGAAGAAGACATTAGAGCCATTGTGGGTGAGAATGTTTCTGATATGAAAATTGCAGTTATGGCTGATGTTGGTCGTTGTGATTTTAAGACGGATTTCATTCCTAAAAAAGATAGTGTAATTGATATGATTCGTGTTGCGTGTTATATACATCAGATTCCCGCAGCCGTTGAAATGATTAATTATTTTAATGAGTTGGGTTATGAAACAACATGCAATATTATGGCTATTTCCCAAGCAAGCTTTAATCAGATTGATGATGCTTTGGAGATGCTTGGAGAGTCAAAGGTTGACGTAATTTATCTTGTTGATAGTTATGGCTCATTATTCCCTGAAAATGCTGCTGAACTTGCAAAAAAATATCTTGAATACGGTGAAAAATACGGAAAACAGATTGGCTTTCATGGTCACAATAACCAGAATCTTGCTTTTGCCAACACAATAGAAACTCTTTCGTATGGTATTTCTTATGTTGATGCAACTGCTTTAGCGATGGGCAGAGGCGCAGGTAACTGTGCTATGGAATTAATGCTCGGTTTTCTTAAAAACCCCAAATATAGCATTTACAGTCTTCTCCGCTTTATTGAAAAGTATATGATTCCACTTAAAGAATCGGGTGTTCAGTGGGGATTTGACTTACAATATATGTTCACGGGTCAACTTAACAGACATCCAAGAGAAGCAATTCGTTTTACAGAACAAAACAGAACTGATTATACAGAATTTTATAAAGAATTATTAGATAACTTTTAAAAATACGGCAGAATTCAATTCTGCCGTATTTTTCTTGCTATTTTATGTGTAATAGTCTATAATTATAATTAATATATTTTTGTTAAGGAGAACAAAAATGGGGAAAATAACAAGTTTGATAAATAATATAAAAAAGTATTGGAATACTCCTGCCGAGGGGAACTATGTGCCATATAAAGAAGTAGTTACTATCGGTGTTGCAGGTTTTGGAGTGAATTGGACAAGCACCCTTGCAAGTGCAATAGGTCTTAGTGCCAATAACTTTATTGTTGGTGCAAGCATCGGACTTCAACCTATGCATTTGCAGATTATGCTTATACTTGCAAATATCGTGGGACTTCCAATAGCTGTTTTCAGAGGTTGGTTTTTAGATAATCATAAACTTCCCGGAGGTAAATTTATACCTATATTATTGAGAACACCTATACCCATTGTCTTAATTTCAACAATTTTTGTTTGGCTTCCTTATGAACATTGGGATTACTGGACAAAAGTAATTGTTGTGTGGGTTATGTTTGTCATTCTTTCAGCATTTCTTGGATTTTATAATGAATCGTTTGCATATCTCAAACAAGTTGTGTCACCAAATGCTCAGGAAAGAGCAAATGTAATGGGAGTTTCACAAATTCTCTATTCAAACGCACCAACTATTACAAATCTTGTCATTCCAACACTTGCAGCACTTACTTGGGGTGTTGATAATATTTGGACTTACCGTGTGATTTATCCCGGTTTTACAGTTGTGGGGCTTATAGTTCTTTTCATATTTGTTCCTAAACTTAAAGAAAGAATAGTTGTGCCTAAGCGTCCAATTGAATATGTAAGTCTTATAGACTCTCTTCGTGAAGTTGCAAAAAACAAGTATTTTTGGATTATAAACTGTGCTACATGGGTGGGATTTCTTGAAGGCTCATGCGCAGTAATGGTTAACTGGACATTCCGTTATGCCAACAATGGTGACAATCAAATTTATATGGGATTGGCGAACACACTTATTTCAAATGCGGCACTCTGGTCAATGATGTTAGCCCCATTAATGATTAAGCTTATGGGGAAACGAAATCTTTTGATTGCTCATAATACAATCAATGTGTTTCTGTATGCAACCCTTTTCCTTGTGCGTGATAATGTTTTCTTGATGTGCGTTATTTTCTATTTAACCACATTTGTAAATACATTCCAGAATGTTTATCTGCCAAACATCAATGCCGATATGCGCGACTATCATCAATGGAAAACAGGTGTGCGTGTTGATGGACTTTTTACACCACTTATGTTGATTGGTACAGTTCTTGGGTTCTTTACAGGACTTGTAGTTCCTGCTATTTATGAAAAAATGGGACTCAAACAAGACTATACAGTGTTATTCAATGATGAACTTCGAAACAACTTGTTCACAGTGCTCATTATTTGTTCTGTTATTGGTTCAATAATGAACCTTATCCCATATCTTTTTTATGATTTAACCGAAGCAAAACATCGTGGTTATGTTAATGTTCTTAAAATCCGTGCAATGTTTGAAGACTATGGAAACGGAGAATTGGAAGATGCTCAACTTGTTGATGCAATGAAGATTATTAAGGGCGCGCAAGGTGATTTAGAGAAGAAAAAGGTTGATAAATCTTTAAGCAAAGCGGAAATTAAAGTAATTAAAAGGCATAATGAGTTTGTTGAAAGTTTGCCGATAGTTAAAGAAGAACTTAATAAATTCAACACAGAAAGATATAAGGCTCAACTTCAAGTGGCAAAGAGAACAATGGCTCTCGGTGAAGTTTATCTTTATTCTGATTGGAAAACAGAAAAGAAAGATGCAAAGCGTCTTCCAAAATCTACGAAAGAAGAAAAACTTATCCGTGCAGACGCAATAAAACTTGCCCGTGAGAAAAAGCGTAGTGCTAAACTTCTTCGTAAATACGGTGAAGAAAATCTTGTTGTGCCAGATGAAAAAATTCCTGAAGAAATCAAAAATCGTGAATTCGCAAATGAGCAAGAGCGTCGTCAGGCAAAGCGTGAACTTAAAACATATACAAAGGGTGTGTCAGTTTACCGAAGAATTACAAAACCATATAATGATGCTAGAAATCTTGTAATTCAGGCAGAGAATTATACTCATTTAGACGAAATTGAAAAGCTCTATGAAAATATAATCAAGGCATAAAGAATAAAAGCAGAGTTTAAAACTCTGCTTTTTCTTTATACCAATTCATATTCTGCATCGCCTGCACCGATTTCAAAGTGAAGCTTAACAATTCCTAAATCAATTCCCGAGCAAAATCTTCCTTTTGCTTCCGCTTTGACCTTGTTATTATCAAGCATTGTGAAAAGAAACTTCTGCTTGTTCATTGCTGTTGGTGCCTGCATTGCACATTGCATACCTTCCATAAACCAAGATGGCATATCACCGCGCAATCTAAATAGACAGTCGATAAGTGTGTTTTTATGTGCCTTGCCCTGTGTTTCGCCGTAACCGATTGCAATAACACAAACTAGCTTTTCACCTTTGTCCACATTCTTTTTGGCTTTCCTTCTGTTATAAGTACCAGCAACCCAACATGTGTTGAGACCGAGCATTTGTGCCTTGAGAACGATTTTTTCACCGTAATATCCGCACTTTTCTTGCAAATCGTCGCTCTTTTTACCGGTTAAAAGGATATAGTTATTAACACCCTTAAAACCACCTTTTTCAGCAAGTTTGCCTGTGAAAACTTCTTTATCATTTGTAATAAGTTTAATGTTGAGCCCGCTCTCTTTATTGCAGAGTGCAATTTCATTTTGCAATGCTTCAAGAACTTCGCCTTCAATTTTTTTGTCTGTGTATGAACGAACAGAATGTCGTCTTGCAACAGCTTCTAAAATTTCCATAAAATCACCTTAGAAAATTATACTATAAAATGAAAATTATTGCAATAAAAATTAAAACTTTGGTTGACGGTGTGAAAATAAAAGAGTAAACTTAAATAAGATTTAACGAAGGAGAATTTTAATGATTATTTTGTTTATTGTTTTAGCAATCTTAGTTGTGTTAGCTTTAGTATTGGCATTTAACACAATGAAAAGTATTAAAAATGCGAGAAAACTCACAGAGTTTAAACCGTTCTATAATGATGATGAAATTATGAATTATGCTCTTCGTCTTCAAAAAATGATTAAGTGCAAAACAATTTCAGTAGAAAATAGTTACGATGATACTGAATTTGCAAAGCTTCGTGATGTTATGAAAGAACTTTTCCCAACAATACATAAAACTGCTGAAAAAATGACTTTCTCGGATGATTGTTGGATTTATATAATCAAAGGTGCAGACGAAACAAGAAACATTATGCTTATGTCACACCATGATGTTGTGGATGTGAGCGGCGAATGGGAGCACGACGGATTCGGTGGCGAAATTTTTGACGGTAAAATCTGGGGTAGGGGTA
This sequence comes from uncultured Clostridia bacterium, assembly GCA_937896885.1. Taxonomy (GTDB): domain Bacteria; phylum Bacillota; class Clostridia; order Oscillospirales; family Acutalibacteraceae; genus Fimenecus. The sequence continues at coordinate 8,670 of CALBNX010000011.1, read as the reverse complement.
CAGTTGACACAAAAACTCCACTTTTTGCAGAATTTTCAGCACTTGAAGAATTATTAAATGAGGGTTTCACACCACCTTGCAATATCTGGATTGGCTCATCACATAATGAAGAATTGGGTGGCAACGGAATCCCCCTTGCAAACGAATATTTCAAAGAGAATAATATTAAGTTCGAAGTAATTCTTGACGAGGGTGGAGCACTTATTGAGCCACCACTTGCAGGAATGAAAGCAGATAAATGCGGAATGGTGGCAGTCCACGAAAAAGGAAGAATTTATCTTAAATGTACTGCAACAGCGGGTAATGCTCACGCATCACTTACTGCGGGTAGCACAGCCACAACAGTTGAAAGAATGTCATCATTTATTAATGAAATAATGTCAACTGATATTTTCATTCGCAAAATCAACCCGCAGGTTGAAGCAATGTTTAAATATATGGCACCATATCTCGCATTTCCAATGAATATGCTTCTCTCAAACCTTTGGCTTTTCGGTGGAATAATCAAAAAAGTAATGCCAAAAATCAATGCGCAAGCAGGTGGGCTTATAGGTACAACTTGCACATTTAACAATATTGAAGGTAGCACAAAAGATAAAATTTGTACTGCAAAAGCATTTTTGAGACCCGTTAATGAAGAAGACTTTGCAAAAGATTTAGAAGCTTTTAAAGAGATTGCAAAAAAATATGACATTACCGTTGAAATGACAGAAGATAGTGAATATCACGGTCCTGCTGATATAAGCAAACCACCATTTCAATACACAATGGATTGCATTGGTGAAATCTTCCCACAATATCCCGCATCACCATTTATTCTCCCAGCGGGTACAGATGCGAGAACACTTACAGATGTGTGTGATTGCGTGCTTCGTTTTGCACCAATTAAGTTGTCAGCTCAACAGTTAGGCTCAGTCCACGCAGAAAACGAAAATATCGATATTGACTCCGTCGCAAACTGCGTAGCATTCTATAAGCATTTTATTAAAAACTATAAATAATACAAATTTGAATTTGTCGAACAAAAAACCGAGTAGTAAACTACTCGGTTTTGTTTTTTGATTCAATTAAAGTCTTGATGCAGCTGCTTTATCAAGGAAGATATGTACATTTGGGTGAAGCTGTAAAACTGATGCAGGGCAAGATGGTGTAATATCACCATTAACAAGACCATTGATAGCGTCAGATTTTGAGCGACCTGTTGCAATGAGAATAATCTGCTTTGATTTCATAATTGAAACAGTACCCATTGTGAGTGCATAGTTTGGCATTGGATTTTCGTCAAAATAAACTGAGTTAGCATCAATAGTGCTTTGTGTAAGACGAACTTTGAATGAACCCTTTGTGAATTTGTTTGCTGGCTCATTGAAACCGATATGACCATTTCTGCCAACGCCTAAAAGCTGAATGTCAATTTTGTTTTCTGTGAGTAAATCGTCATAACGCACACATTCTGCTTCTGCATCTTCTGCGTTGCCGTTTAAGAAATTAACATTTTCTTCTTTAACGTCAATGTGGTTGAAAAGGTTTTCATGCATAAATGTGTAATAACTATTTTTGTCTTCAACAGGCAAGTCACAATATTCGTCAAGGTTAAAAGTAGTAATATCTTTAAAACTTACCTTACCTTTGTTATATGCTTTAATAAGAGCTTGATATGTAGGCACAGGTGAAGCACCTGTTGCAAAACCTAAAACGGAATCGGGCTTTTCGTTAACTTGTTCAATAATCAAATTGGCAACTGCTTTGCCGATTTCTTCAGCGTTGTTAAAAATATGAAGTATCATTCTTTACACCTTCTCTTAAACTTTTTGAAATTTTATTTTACCATATATTTGAAAAAATGCAATAAAAAAGGGACAATTTCTGTCCCTTTTTAAATTATTTATTAAGTTTTTTATCAATTATTTTGTGACAAGAGCCAACTGATAAGTATGAAATAAAAGTGAAAATTACACCAATTGAAGAACTAATACCGTTTTCTCCTATAATAGGTAAAATTGACACGGCAAAGAATATAACAAAGTTTATTATATGGAAAATCATATTACGCTTTAACGCGTTTTTACCTATTGAAAACAGAGAAGAAATAATGTCTGCCAAAGAGAAAATTATTATACAAGCCATCAAAAGAAGTATGCAGAAATACACCTTATCTGACAACCACATATCAAAAGTCATAGCACCGTTATCAGCGTTGCCAACTGTGGCAATAATTGATTTAATAAGGGTAATCAATGAAATGTTAGTAGTTTCAAATGTTTCGCGATTAAGTTGTGAATACATTGGCAGGCACATCCACAAAAGTGGAGAGAACATAAGAATAAATCTTGTAATCTGTTCTTTGCCACCAAAAGCAGACGTTTTAATGTTATTGAGTATTCTGTCAACTGCTTCTTGCTCTTTCATTGCTTTTTCGTGGTCTGCTTGAAGACGATTGTCCAAATCATAATAAACCAAATTTGTGTTACATTTTGGGCAATTCTGTTTCATATAGAAAGGGGATAACTTTTCGTTGCATTTTGGACAATTACTCATTTTCGCCACCTCCTGAAACCTGTGCAGAAAGAACTTTTCTGCGTTCTGCCATTTCTTCACGAACTTGGCTAAGTTTGTCACCTGTAAGGTCATACCAGATATATGGAATAAGTGGAAGAAGACCAAGCACTGCAGGTGCTAATGTGAACATACCCCAGATAAGAGTATCTGTGTATTCATAAGCCTTAACAGTCATTGTTTCTGTTTCGCTTATTTGAACAAATGTAAGACCGATTATCGGAAGAAGCAAGTTGCCGATTGTACCTGAAATTGAACCTGTCAGTTTGCCAACGAATGTGAGCACAGAGAATGAAACACCCTCGTTTCTCTCGCCGGTTTTCCATTCCATATAGTCAATTGTGTCACCAATCATTTCAGTTGGAATAACCATATTAATTGTGTTGAAGAAAGAGAAAAGAAGATTTTGCACCATAAGAAGTGGCACAACAACCCAAAGATTTGTAAAACACTTAACACCGATTAAGAATACGGCAATTCCGCAAACAAGTCTTACAAATCCGTTAAGGAAGATGATTTGTCTGTTATCAAATCTCTGCTTTACCTTTGGAATAAGAAGATATGTGATAAATCCTAAAATTGTACCCGGTAATGCAATAACAATGGTGAGCGAGTTCATATTTACTACTTCTGAATAGTAATATGCCTGGAAGAAGCCACCAATACCACCGATTGCCGAAAGAACATTTCCTATAACAATCAAAAGCAAAGGTTTATTTTTAAGAAGTGCTTTAAATCCGTCAAGAACACTTGGCTCTTTGATGGTCTGAACAACTCTTTCTTTTGTGCAGAAACCTGAAAGTGAGAAAAGTGCCATACCCAATGTGCCTGAAATCACAGCCATAAGCAAGAAAACTTGTGAAAGTGAAAGAGGAATTGAGCCATTATTACTTAAATCCATAAGCACTGTAAGAATTGTTGTTGAAAGACCACCAATAAGACCTGAAACAAATCTTGCAGAAGAAATAACTCTTGTTCTGTCAGAAGGGGATGGACTGATTGCTGCACTCATTCCCCAGAAAGGAACATCACCTAATGTGTAGAAAAGTTCCCATATAAAATATGTTATAAACATATATATAATTTTTGCAGTCGTCTCTGCGTTTGGTCCTAAAATCTGTGGACCAGCAAAAAGCGCAATAGTAGCAATTCCCAAAGGGATAGGAACAATTAAAAGATAGGGACGAAGTTTACCATAACGAGTTCTTGTTCGGTCGATAATCGAGCCCATAAGCGGGTCGTTGATTGTGTCCCAAAGTCCTAAAAACAGCATCATTGCTGCAACTGCTTCGGGGGGAACGCCAAAAACCTTAACAAAGAAAAGTGAGAGATAGCTACCTGCGATAATGTTATAACCAAAGCATTGACCTGCGTTAGCAATACCATAAGCAATAGTTTCTTTGACACCTACATAACGAATGTCACTATTGTTTTGTGCCATAGTTTATTTTCTCCTCCCCTTATTTCTGTCTTTAAATGCTCCACCTTTATCATTGAGCATAAAACTTTCTTTTGAGAGCCAATATGTAAGCTGTTCTTTTGTGTCTCGGTGATAATTGAACACTCTGTCACGCACCTTATCATAAAGGTCAGTTGCAAGTGAACATGTGTTTTCTTCACCGTCAGCAGTAATTGCAAGAATTAAAATATCTTTATCAACTGGCAATTCAAAAGTAGTCGTTTCAGGATTAACTGTGATAGTTGATTTCCAGAAGAATAACTGTTCACATTGAGCATCACCGTCAGCTTTATGTGAATGTGTGAATTCGAAGCCCAATTTGCCGTGCTTTGTGAATGCAACTTCTTTGAAGTCATATAAATCCCAACCTGCATAATACTCTTGAATGTCGTTGATGCGGATTTGCTTGCCACCGAATTTAGCAACCTTGTCACCGTTAAGAGACGCAACAAGAAGATGCACTCTGTCAGTACCCTTTGGTAAGAAAAGGGTCTGACCACCGCAGAGAATTGCTTTTTTATCTTGTGGAATTATGAACTTAACACCATCAACATAGATTTCTTCAGGTGTGATTTCCCAAGGAATTGACTTGTTGATTACTGGAAGATTACCGTTTCTTGATGTGTTGTTACTATATGCCACAATATTACCAGGACAATGAATATCTAACTGGTCAGGCTCTTTATATGGCAAACGGTCAACAGTTAAAGCAAATGTCTTGATTTCATAAGGTTTCAAATCAAAAACAAGCTTGCCGTCAGTAATTTCAACATCTTTTATGTGCTCTTCTGATGCATAGACTTCGCGAGCAGATTTGATTCCACCAAAGATTGAAAGTTCAATGCCTTTTTGCTCTCGTCTTTCACTTTCACCGATACGCACAATAATTTCATCACTGTTTTCGGCTTTCTTCATTGCACGAAGAATAGCATTACCTTTAAGGTTTGCAAATGAGATTTCTGTACCAAAATCACCACCGTGCTTTGAACAAATAAATGATACCATCGGCATAATGAATTCACGAGCAACGCATTGTGTATCGTGCCCCACATTACCCTTGTGTGAATAAATTGCATAAGAATAACGGTTAAGACCTAAATCCATCATTGACTGCATTGAGTCAATTCGATAGTTTTTTAGTGGTGTGTGCATAAGGGTAAGACGAAGAGTGTTGTTGTCAAATTTATCCCAACCATATTTGCATTCGCTGATAACAGAAACACCGAAATCTTCACTGCTGTCAGTAATATCAGCCCATTTTTGAGCAGGCACTTCAAAAAGCTTCTCGGTCATATTGCCACGCTTGATTGCACCAAGACCTAAATCGTATGTAGCAACGGGACTTTCTGCCGTGAATGAGAAAATCTCTTTTGCAAGAGAGCAAGTGCTTTGCCATTCGGTTTCTGTATAAACTTCAACGCATTTTCCACCACGGCTCAAGGCTACAATTGATGTGAATGTGCTGTTTTTATATGTTTTTATAATTTTAACTGCCACACGACAAACACCTTGTTCAATTACCTCAATATGTTTGATAGTTGCTGTGTGTTGTGGCTCACGGTTAAGCTCTTTATAGTTTAATTCCCAAGCAGGCCAATCTTTGCTACCTGTATAATCAAAAATACCTGTAACAATAGGCTTTTTAAGGATTTCTTTATCTAATTCTTTGTCGAAAATTGAAGCAATGTCACCATTACTGTTGAACTTAACAATATATTTCTCATTTTCGAGTCCGTCGATAGATGCCTTGAGCGGTGTGCGAGTGTGAGCGGGTTTTGCCTGAATATCGAGTACCTTATAGCTCATAGGTGGCATTGTGATATGCACAAGCATAATTGAATATTTACTGTTTACTTCAATAATCTGTGATGGGTATTCGTTGCCGTCTTTATCGAAAGCAGTCATATTTTTATGACGGATTTGTGATGGTACTCTGATTTTAACAAGCCCTGTGCGCTCATATTCCATTGGGTTTTGCACAAGAACTGCAATGCCGTGTGTAAATGAAGCATCAAGACGGTCACTTATACTGCGAACAGATGCGCAATATTCATTGGTGAACTGATTCATTGACATTGCGTAGTCATTCCAAGTTCTGCGATATGCACGCTGAACTGATGTTCCCGGCAAATCGTCGTGGAATTGGTGAGCGATAACTCTCTTCCAAGAACGAGTGAGAGTGTCCCCAGGATATTCGTGACCGCTGAGAGTGAATGCGGCAACACAGGAGCGCTCTGCCATATCTGCAAGCTCTTCATTGCGTCTGTTCCAACGCTTACCGATAGCGCGAGAAGTGTAACCACCAACAGCGTGATTAGTCATAACAAGCTCGTTGTTCCAAACAGGGAGTTTCTGCTTTGTTTCTTCGGGAAGAGCGTCAATATCTTTGAAAATCTGGTCAGCAGGAGCAGATAATACTTCAATATCATTTGTATTATTCTGCTTTATTTCGTCGCAAACGGTTTTAACTGATACTTCTTTTGGTGCGCCACCACGGTCACCAACACCGTGGAAAACAGTAGTCATTGGTAAATCATATTTTTCGTTGTCTGCTAATTTATCTTTTACAAATTTTTTATCTCTGACTTTGAGAAGGATGCTTGTGTATGAGCCCGGATTAGTGTTAGCATAAACAAAATTACCATCAACGCCATACCACTTGCCAAGGTCAAAGGGGATACCATAAGCAGAGCCCCAAGTGAGCTTTTGTGTGGTGAATCCCTTTAAATTTGCGTGGTGCATAATGCTTGGTAATGCATAGCCAAATCCGAAACAGTCGGGCAAGAAAATGTCACAAGAGCGTTTGCCGAAGTTTTTGTCAAAATATCCGTTACCTAAAAGAATGTTTCTAAAAAGTGCTTCAGGGGAAGGCACATTAACATCACCATTTTCAAAAGCACTACCGCACACATTCCATTTGCCCTGTGCGATATAGGATTTCATTTTCTCCCACATTTCGGGATAATATTCTTTCATAAGCTCATATCTGTATGAACCCTCAAAATTGAATTTATAATCGGGATATTTCTCAAAAAGAGCAAAATTGTCTTTGAGAGTGTTGAAAATATATTGCTTTACAGTTGTCTCAAAATCCCAACTCCAAATTGTGTCAAGATGAGCGTCAGCAATAGTATAAACCTTCTTTTTTGCCATATAAAAACCCCCAATTCCCTTTGCTTTATATGAAAATAAAAATATATATAAATTATATAATTATATGAGAAAAAAATCAATAATTATTGTGCAAAAAACGCAAATCAAAAAATGATTATTATAAAAATTTTTCAAAAATATGTTGACAAAAGAAAATTTTGGGTGTAATATCAAACTGTACTAATTGAAATAGCACAGTTGGTACAGTTTTAAACAGGAGGTGATAACGGTGAATATATTTCTCGATTACCATTCTAGAACTCCCATCTATGAACAGATAAAAGAACAAATTGTTCTTGATATCAGCCGTGGGATTCTCAAAAAAGATGACCAGCTACCATCTTTAAGACAGTTGTCTGCGCAGTTAGGAATTAACATTAACACTGTCAAACGTGCTTTATCAGAGCTCGAAGCACAAGGGGTAATTTATTCCGTCGCAGGAAAAGGTATATTCATCAGCGGAAACGCAGAATCTCAAAACATTTATCTCGAACAATCATTAGATGCAGTAAAAACGGCGCTCATCAATGCAAAACAGATGGGGGCAAGTGAAGAAAAAATTATTGCAATGGTTAAAGAACTTTTCAAAGGAGTTGAATAAAGAATGATTGAATTTAAGAATGTTACCAAAAAATTCGGTGATTTCACAGCGGTTGAAGATATTTCATTTGTAATTCAACCATCATCAATATATGGTCTTATCGGCTATAACGGTGCAGGTAAAACCACACTTTTAAAAACAGCAGCAGGCATTTATAAAGCAGAAGAGGGCGAAGTGCTTATGGATGGCGTTTCAACCTATGATAACGACACAATCCGTCGAGAAATGTTTTATATTCCTGATGATTTGTATTTCCCAATGAATGCAACAATTAAATCAATGGCAAAGTTTTATGCTGATTATTATCCAAATTTCAGCTTTAAAACTCTTAATAATCTTGTTGAGGTTTTCGGTCTTGACCCCAAAAAGAAAATTCGTGGATTTTCAAAGGGTATGCAAAGACAAACAGAGATTATTTTAGCTCTTGCATCACACCCTAAGTTTATGCTTCTTGACGAAACCTTTGACGGACTTGACCCACAGAAAAAAGAGATTACAAAGAAGCTCTTTATTGAATATATTGCAGAGAGTGAATGTTCACTTATAATTTCATCACACAATTTGCCTGAACTTTCTGACCTTTGTGACAATGTTGGACTCATCAACGGCAAAAAGCTCACGATGGACTGCTCGGTTTATGATATTTCAGCAAATTACAGTAAATTCCGTCTTATTTTCGACCGTGATATTAAAGAGAGTGATTTCAAGGATATTGAGTATAAATCACTTGATATTGACGGCAAGGTTGCAATGATTATCTTTGATAAAGCAACGGGCGAAGAAAAACAGAAGCTTAACGCACTTCTCCCAATCGCTATTGATGAATATCAGCTCACAATGGAAGAAGTATTCTTAAACGAAATGGAGGATAAGAAATATGACATCACAAAAATCTTTGAAA
>CALBNX010000010.1 GCA_937896885.1 uncultured Clostridia bacterium | reverse complement strand
TAGCAGCACCTGTTGAGTTAGGAACGATGTTAGCAGCACCAGCACGAGCTCTTCTCATGTCGCCCTTTCTGTGAGGACCGTCGAGAATCATCTGGTCACCTGTGTAAGCATGGATTGTAGCCATGATACCGCTCTGGATTGGAGCGAAATCGTTGAGAGCCTTTGCCATAGGAGCAAGGCAGTTTGTTGTGCAAGATGCAGCTGAAATGATTGTATCATCTGCTGTAAGTGTGTTTTCGTTTACTGAGTAAACGATTGTTTTAAGGTCGTTACCTGCAGGAGCTGAAATAACAACTTTCTTAGCACCAGCATCAATATGAGCCTGGCTCTTTGCCTTTGAGCAATAGAAACCTGTGCATTCGAGAACTACGTCAACACCAATTTCACCCCATGGGAGTTCAGCAGCGTTAGCCATAGCATAGATTTTAAGAGTTTTACCGTCAACTGTGATTGTACCTGCTTCGTCGTCAGCCTCAACTGTGTGAAGACCTTCGCCGATTCTTCCGCAGTAACCGCCCTGAGCTGTATCGTACTTAAGAAGAGTAGCAAGCATTGAAGGTTTTGTAAGGTCGTTGATAGCAACAACATCATAACCTTCTGCGCCGAACATCTGTCTGAAAGCAAGACGTCCGATACGGCCGAAACCGTTAATAGCAACTTTAACTGACATTTTGAATTCCTCCAAATAAATTATTTACAAATATTAGTATGCATATTATTGCAGATATTATTTTATCTCTTTTTCTGTAATTATGCAAGTATATTTTTGAATTTTTTGGTATTTTGTTAACTTTTTGTCAATGTGCTTAATTTTTAGTGAATATTTACCCAAAATGAGTATAAAATTTATAGTATGAATACTGATTTTAACATTAAAAACTATAACAATTTTACCGAGCGCGAAAATCTGCAGGAGCTTTTTGACAAGTCGTTTATAAAAAATGACCTAAAAAGCCTTCGCACAAACTATCAGACCCTAAGAAAATTAGAATTGAAAAGTCCGTTAGATTGTGCGTTTGAAAATGTTGATATTTCTTCCCTTGTTGAGAACATCTCGCTCGCCTGCGATATAATCTGCACCGGAGATGGTACAAGTTTTATATATTGTGGCAACACAACACCGTTGGCAAGAGCAAATCAAAAAATCCTTACAAAAGCAATTCTCAATCTTTTGTCAAATGCCTTTCTATATGGGCAAGGCAATCTTATTACAGTAAAAACTATTGAAAAGCGCGATTTTATAAGCATTGAAATTCAAAATGCAGGTTGGTTGACAAGCAATTTTAAGTTTGGCGACGGACTTAAATATGTTCATAATATTTGCAAAAATCTAAACGGTCGTTTTTTCATTTCAACTGACTTGTTATCTGTAAAAACAGTTATGTTGATTCCGAAATCACGCAGTTTTAAAGATGTGGTTAGAAATCCCGATTTCTGTGAACTTTTAGGCGACCGACTCTCTCCCGTATATGTAGAATTTTTTGGAATAAATTAAGGCTCGCTTTAACACGAGCCTTGTCTTTATTTTGAGAACACCCCTTGCCAATCGCTTGGTGGAGCATTATATAGAACACCATCAAGCACCATGTCAAGAATTTCTTCCACTTTTTCTGTTCCTTTTTTGAGTTTGAGAATTTTCTTTATTCGTTTATTAATAAACGCTGAAAATGCCTTGTGTTCGGGCGTGTCAGGTGTATAAGGTTCGTCACCATAAAACACGTTTGTAATTACTTCTAAAACGAAATCCTTAACATTTCTATCTTTGATAGATGAGTCGATATATTTACTGATTACAAAGAGTTTGCCTATTGTACCGAAAGTTGCTTTTTGTAAGAATTTTCCAACTGGCACAATAACCGGTTTTAATTTATAAATCTTTTCAGGTGTCATACTGAAAGAAGTTGAAAGCACTGCTAACTTATCAATATCATAAGCCGCTGAATCAAAAATTGCATTGAGAAATTCCTGAAAATTCTCTTTTGTATATTCATCAACAGTTTTGCCTTTTAAATCCCAATCAAAGCTGTCAATTTTAACGCTGTCAATTTTAACTTCGGTATCAGTCATCACTACTTTTCGCATTGCGTTTGGATAGCCAACTGCAGAGCAAGTGTTAATGTCATATAAATCATTACCTTTGGCAGTTGTCATTTTTGCAATATTCATCATGTGCGTGTGACCTGTGAAAATAAATTTCACACCATTGTCTGCGAGAAATTCTGATGTCTTTTCAAAGTCACCAAGCATATCTCGACGGCTGAAATAAGGATAAATAGGGCTTGGTGGCAAAACAGGATGATGCGTTACCGCAAAGATATAATCACCATTTCGCTTTGCGTCATCAATCTGTTCTTTAATCCACTGGAGACAATCATCATAATAACCACAGAAGAATTCGTCGCCATCATCATTAAGACAAAGAAGTCTGTAACCTTCTTGAAGCTTTACACAATATGAATGGCTTGGTCTGTGTAACGAAATTGCTTCTGACAATCCAAAATCCTTATAGATTTCTAAAAGGTCATCACGGTCTGTACGGGTTGCGGTTAATATTTCGTCACCAACACATTTTTCAGCCTTACCCGTACCATTACCGTTTTCCATATAATAATCGTGAGTGCCTGTTGTGAGATAAACTTTTTTACCTGCATCTTTAAGACGGTAGAGTTTTGGCAGCAAATCCCTATGACTTTCCATAGCGCCATTACAGGTAACGTCGCCTGTGATAAGAACTATATTAGTTTCTTTATCTTCAATAATCTTATCAAAATAAGCATCAATCATTGCGCCTGTTTCTGCAAGGCATTTCTGGTCAGAAAGGCAAATGCTTTCAAATGCCTTACCCTCTGTGCCCAATTCAAGCGCATAATGATGCAAGTCAGTAATTTGATAGAATTTTAAATCAGACATAATATCACCTTATTCTGCAACTTGTTCACTTGCACGCTTTTCAATAATATAGTCGTGAACTTTATCTGCAAGTTCACCATAAACTTTGAATTTGCTACGGAACACAATAAGAGATGCTAAGAAGAATATCATTGGTACGCCAAAACATATAACACCGATACCTGTTTTTGTTGTGTCATTAAGACCGATGCTTGTCATAATCTGTTCGTTGTAGTTCATAATGCCAAGACCACCAAAAAGCACAATTGTCTGCATTGTATATGCCATCTTCTGCAAGAAGCCCTTCATTGAGAAAGTAATGCTCTCGTTTCTCTCGCCGTTTTTATATTCGCCATAGTCAACAATATCTGCAAGGAAAATTGTCTGTGAAACGAACATTGAAGAAACACCCACAGATGCAAGAATGTAGCAAATATCCATAATCACAACATTGAGTTTTAAAATTGGTCCTGTTATGAGCATAAGTGCATAGCCTGCAATTGCTGTGCAAAGTGAAATTGTATATGTCTGTCTTTTTGAGAACCATTTTGTAAGGACAGGCACAACCAAAAGACCGAGAACAGAACCAACTGTACCAATTGTTTGGAATAGTGACTGTAATTTCGAGTTACCTAAAGTATCTGTGAAATAATAAACTGCAGTTGAGCTTGTTAAATACCAACCTGCGTTTGAAAGCATTGCAAAAACGATAAATACAACAAGCTGGTCATTGTTCTTGATAACTGTGAAAATCTGTTTGAGCGAGAACTTCTTTTTCTCGCCATAAACAACATTCTTTTCTTTTGTTACAAGCACACAAACAAGTGCAAAGAACACAAGTGCCACACCACAAATTCCTGCCCAGCGTGAGAAACCTGTTGCACTATAACCCTTTGCATCAGTAATACCACTTGAAAGCATTGGACAGATAACAGGTGTGAGAATTGAGATAATACCCTGACCGATACCCGAGAATGAACGGGCAACAGTTGCAACAAGGTTTCTCTCTTTTTCTTCACTTGTGAATGATGGCACCATTGACCAATAAGGAATATCTGCCATTGTGTTTGTCATACCCCAAAGGACATACATAACACCTATGTAAATATAGAGTGGAAGACCACTCATACCAAATGATGTGAACAAAAGGAAAAGTACGACAGCGTTACACAAAGCGCCAATTAAAATCCAAGGTCTGTATTTACCAAATTTTGTTCTTGTGTTGTCAACAATTGTGCCCATCATAGGGTCGTTGATACCGTCCCAGATACGAGCAAGTGGTGTGATAAGAAGCAAGAAACCTTCTTGAAGTCCCAACACACTTGAAAGATAGTATGAAAGGTATGAATAGAACATACCATAACTTAAATCAAGACCGATTGCACCGATACCGTAACCTAACGCGGTAGGTAAAATTGATTTCTTTTTAGTTGCCATTTTCACTTCTTACCTCACTTATCACCAATTTCAACTCGTCTTCTATTTCAGGAAATTCTCTAGAAAAATTTTCTTGCTTTTCTTCATATTTTGAAAGTGCCAAAGACAATACACCAACTGTTGCTGTGACAAAAGGTGCTGCCTTGATGGCAACTTTTATAAGTTTTTTAGCATCCATCAGTCACGAGTCACCACCGTTCCAACAGTTTTTGCGCCGATAAATTCAGAAATTATATTATATCTTACTCGTCCGTTAAGAATTGCAACTTCTTTAACGCCGTTTTCAATAAGATTTATAATGTTGCGAATTTTGGGAATCATTCCACCCTTTGCCAGACCACTGTCTAAAAGCATTTTTGCTTTTTCTACATTTATCTTTTCAAGAGCAGTTTTTTCATTCTGACTGTCAAGGAAAATTCCGTTAACATCTGTGATATACACAAGACAATCAGCGCCCAAAGCCAAGGCAACCTGTCCTGCAGCGTCATCTGCGTTGATATTTACTGTGCCCAATGCGTCGCATCTTCCAACAGGAGAGAGCACAACTGTATATCCCTTTTCAAAAAGAGTATCAATTAAAGTTGTGTCAACCTTTCCTATGTCACCCACTCTGCCAAGAGACTTACCATTTATATATTTAGGTGTTGCTTTTAAAATGTTGCCATCAGTACCGCTTATGCCAACCGCTGAAATATTACTCTGTGAGAAACGCTCAACGATTTTTTTGTTAACACTACCCGAAAGCACCATTTCAACCACATTCATTTCGTCGTCACCTGTGACACGATAGCCCTCATAGAATTCAGATTTAAGCCCCATTTTATCGAGAGTTTTGCTGATTTCTTTGCCACCACCGTGCACAACGATAATCTTTGCACCAACCATTGTGAGAAGTGCAATATCTTCGAGAAGATTTTTCATGAGTGTTTCGTCATCAAGACAACTGCCACCAAGTTTGATTACAACTCTTTTGTTGTGAAGTTTGTGAAGTTGGGGCAAGATATCCTGAACACTTTTTATTTTCTCGTCGTTATCAAGTCCGTTTTTTTTATCGTATTCTTTAAGTGATTTGATAGTATATTCAACGTCAGTCGGGCAATCAATATATTCAATTCCGCGTTTCTGTCTTGTTTCGTTGCCCTTACCTGTAATGAGGATTACACTATCTGCACCCATTTCGTTAATAGCAGTATCAATAGCAACTCCACGGTCATCAATAATTTTATATTTGCCACCCTTTGACTCAACAAAAGATGCAACTTCAAGTGAGATTTTCTCTAGTGACTCTTCGCCCGGGTCTTCTTCGGTAATATAAGTCATATCGGCATACATCCCTGCCATCTCACCTAAATCTTTTCGACGGATAAGTGCTTTATTACCGGGGCAACCAAATACGATTGCGATTTTTCTGCCCGGATATTCTTTTCTTACAGAGTTAAAGAGATTTTCAAAACTCATTCTGTTGTGAGCATAGTCAACAATAGCAGTAATTCTCTTGTCTGCATTTTCATAAACTTCCATTCGTCCACTTGAACGAGCCTTTAAAAGTCCTGTATAAATATATTGTTCCGGGATTCCAAGTTTTACGCAGACTGCAATAGCACAGAGAGCATTTTCAACATTGAAAAGGCCGGGCATTGTGAGTGTAAAATCACGGTCAAAATCTTTTGTTCTCACTGTAAACACAGTATCAGAGCCGTCTTTTCTAATGTTGTAGCCATAAACATCTGCTTTCTCATCTTTTGTACTAAAAGTGATTACCTCAGGTGCATTCTTTGATGCTTTAATTACATCTTCACTTCGGTCTGTATCAAGATTCACAACAGCAGTTTTGCACTGTGAAAAAATCTTCATTTTTGACTGGAAATAGTCTTCAAAATCAGGATGCTCAATAGCGCTGATATGGTCAATACCAATATTTAAGTAACAACCGATTGTGAAATCAACACCGAATACTCGTCCATATTTAAGAGCTTGAGAAGAAACTTCCATTGTGAAATGCTCAATATCACTTTTAACTGCATTGTCAAAATGCTTATGCAAATCAAATGGTTCGGGAGTTGTCAAATGACTTTCAATATTGATTACACCATCATAAGTGTCAATTGATGATACGATTGCGCTCTTTTTCTTGCCAAGAGATGCTAAATATTCGTCTTCGATATATTTGATAAAATAAGCAGTTGTTGATTTACCCTTTGTGCCTGTTATGCCCACAAGTTTAAGCTTTTCATAAGCATTTTCATAGAAGAAATTAGCCATAAGCCCCATTGCAAGTCGCACATCACTGACGATTACACAAGGAGCATCTGTATTATATTTTTTCTCGGCAATATAAACTGTTGCACCTTTATTTAACGCATCAAGCAAAAATTGTTCTTTAAAGTGCGCACCCTTGCACAAGAAAAAAGTATTTTCTTTAATATCCTGTGAATTATATGAAACATAGCCGATTTCTGTGTTCTCGTCAGCATTGCATTCACAGAGTATTCCATTTTCTCTAAAAAGTTCAAGATAATCTTTTAATCTGCTCATTTTAATCTCCCTTAAAAGACATATTAAATCAATATATATCATACCACAGTAGGAATTATTATGCAATAAAAAACGGTGAAGTATTATCTCCACCGTCATTCTTTATAATTTTTCACCCGTTTCAATATTGATAATATCTTTAAATATTGCACGGTGAGTGCCCGAAATATATTTATCAATATGAAGTGAGCCAAAAAACCACTTTTTAAATTTGCAGTTACTTGCCAATTCTTCGAAATATGCATTAAGCGCTGTAACACGAAGCATTTCGTTTTCATTGAGATTTAAAAAGCTCTTAACCTTTAAAGGTGGCTCGTGAGTCACAATCACATCCATATCATAATTTGCAACTTCAAGGTTTTCAGCGCCTTCAAGCAATTCTTCTTGTGTTGGAATTTCATCTTTTGACCAAGCATTCACATCTCGACGAATGTCAACATCAGAGCTTTCGCCACCACCCATTGTGAAGATTTTTTTGCCTTCAATCTCAAAAATCTGACCACGCATCAGGTGATAGAGATTGCCATAAATCTTATGAACCTTACCACCATTCCATTGGCTTATTTCATAGTTGTTCAAAAGTTCAAAATTCTCGTGAGTTCCATCAACAAAACAAATATTATATTTTCTGTTGCCTAAATTTTGAAGATAGTTTTGCTCTGATTTGCTGTCGTCCCACAAAAAGCCAAAATCACCACAGATTATGAGAGTATCACCCTCTTGTAATTTGCGCAGACGCCAACGGGAAAGTCGGTCACGGTCACCGTGAGTGTCACCAGTAATAAATATCATAAAATTTTCCTTTTCTTATTGGATATTACTATTATTTGTGCTATACTCTTATTGTATTACTTTTAGTTGATTTTTTCAAGTGGGTGATTTTTTGAAAAAAATTATTTCTATTATATTAATAACAGTTCTTTTCATATCCTGTTTCTGTATCAGCGGTAATGCCGCATTCAACTCATTGTTAGAAACTGAAGCAGATATTATGCTCTTAGTAAATACTGACAGCGAAACTGTTATATTTGATAAAAATGCAGATAAAAAAAGTGCCCCTGCATCACTCACAAAAATTGTTACTTGTATGCTCGTGCTTGAAAATTGTGAAGATTTGAGTGTGCCTGTCACATGCGAAAGACGACATCTTGATAACCTTTATAAACAAGGTGCTGCTACTGCGGGCATCCGCACAGGTGAAACTCTCACAATTGAACAGCTTTTATATTGTCTTATGGTTCCATCTGCTGCTGACGCTGCAAATATTCTTGCTTGTCATGTTGCGGGAGATTTTGAAAGCTTTGTAACAATGATGAATGATTTTGTGAAAGGGTTAGGTTGCGAAAACACACATTTTATCAATCCACACGGTCTTGACGGTGACGGCAGTGCTTATACCACCGCAAACGACCTTTATAAAATCACAAAATATGCTCTCACAAACCCTACCTTTAAAAAGATTACAAGCACAACACGATATGACATTCCACCAACAAATCAATATGCACAAACCCGTTATCTTCACAATACAAATAAGATGATGAACTCTGCATATAAAGATTATTATAACCCTGCTATTTCAGGTGTTAAAACAGGTACAACTGACCTTGCAGGTCATTGCGTTATCTCAACAGCATCTAAAAATGGATACAACTATATGCTCATCGTTATGAATGCTCCACAATATGACATTGATAACGACGGCGTTGAAGAAAATGTTGCATTCACCGATAGCAAAAAAATCTATGAATGGGCGTTCAAAAACATTGAGCTTACAAAAATCACTAACACAACTGATGTTGTAACAGTTGTTGATGTAGAATATAACTGGAAAGTTGACCATTTAAGACTTTTACCTGCAAAAGAGATGTCTGCACTTGTTCCAACAGGCACACAAGCAGGTAGCCTTGTGATTCGTCCTATTGAAAGTGAAACTCCTAAAACAGTTAAAGCACCTATCAAAAAAGGTGATGTTATTGGCAAAGCAGAAGTGCTTTATGGTGAAGATGTTGTTGCAACTGTTGACCTTGTTGCAGCAGAAAGCCTTGACAGAAGCATTATTCTCTGGATTGTTGGAATTTTCAAAACAATCTTTTCATCAACGATATTCAAAATTCTTTTTGCAATATTTATGGTACTTGTAATTATCTATATTTTGTTGATAATTCGCAAAAACCGAATTAAAGCAAAGAGAAGAAAAATAAAAATGGTTAAAGGGTGATTTTTTATGGCAACTAAATCTATTCCACGTGCAAAAGCACCACAAAGTGTTGGAGTTTCTGCAAAGGTAGTAAACGATTTTTTCAAGAATGCAGAAGAAAAAAACCTCGAATATCACTCATTGATGGTTATTCGCAACGGTAAAGTTGCAGTTGAGTGGTATAACGAGCCATTCGACAAAGATACAACTCACTCGGTTTATTCTGTCAGCAAATCATTCACAGCAACGGCTATCGGTTTTGCCGTGTGCGAAGGTCTTATCTCACTTGAAGACAAACTTCTTGACTTTTTCCCTGAATATGCGCCGAAAAAAGCTGACACAAGATTTGATAAGCTTACAGTTCACAATCTTTTGAGAATGTCATCGGGCAAACAACCAAGTTTTCTTTCTGACAAAGCAAAGGTTGACTGGATTGAAGACTTTATCAACTCACCTTGGGTGTTTGAGCCAGGCGAAAAATTCTTATATATCAACGAAAATATCTATATGCTCTCTGCAATTATCAATAAAGTTACAGGTATGAGTATGAGAGAGTATCTTCGTCCACGACTTTTTGAGCCACTTGGAATTGACTTCCCGTTCTGGGAGACAGACCGAAACGGCATTGAAGCAGGTGGATGGGGACTTTATCTCAAAACCGAAGACCTTGCAAAATTTACTCTTTGCTATCTTAAAGACGGCAAATATAAGGGTGAACAGGTAATCCCTAAAGAATGGGTACGCCTTGCAACTCAGAAACAAATTGACAATGAATATAACCGCCCCGGCTCTGACTCTTCTTACGGTTATGGTTATTGTTTCTGGCTCGACCATTTGGGTGGTTTCAGAGCAGACGGAATGTTCTCACAATTTGGTATCGCATTCCCCGAGCATAACGCTGTTGTGGTTGTTACATCTTCAATCACAGTTGAACAAGACGGACTTGACGGTATCTTTGATTTCTTCCCAAAAGCATTCATTGAAGCAGACGAAAACACAGAATTAGATTTGACAAAATCTGTTGCTCCCGCTCTTAGTGAACACCCCGAAAAAGAGCAAGAAATCAATGACAGATATATTAAGTTCCGCAAAAAGCTTCTCTTGAATCTTGTTGGCTTCCAAGTAAGCGTTTTGCCACTTGCAATCACATATATGATGAGTGACAAAGCTGGTAATATTGATATGGTTAAGTTTGATTTCAACGGTGAAGAATGCACTTTCCGTTGGAGTGAGGGCGACGAGCATAATATTATCGCATTGGGTATGGATGGTCATTATCGTTATTCAACAATGACTCTCGGACAAATTGAATTCAAGGTCTGCTCAAATGCAACTTGGATTGACGATAATACATTGTTGGTTTCAATTCGTCCAATTCAGACAGTTGGTAAACGAAATATGATTTTCAGTTTCAGACCACAGAATAAAGTTGTAATGACACCATCAAGCACACCTTATGTCGGTGATATTCTTGATACTCTTGGCGGATTCTTCGACCAGATGATACCAAATAAAAAGATTTGCGAAGCATTCAAAAAATTTGTTCAACTTCTTCCCCCACTGGTTGAGCCAAAACATCACGGCAAATTCATTGAGGGAATTAAACATAAATAAAAAAGTTAAACCCCGACACAAGTCGGGGTTAATTTTTGCACAAATTTGAATTTGTCAGGGAGATTGAAACTGACAGCGGAAAACACAAAGCGCCCCTTGTCAAAGGGGAGAGGGCCACGAAGTGGCGAGGGGATTCTTGTTGTTGCATAATGAATCCCTCCACCGCTGTCGCGGTCCCCCTCCCTTTAACAAGGGAGGCTACCCGATAAACTCCCAATTTGTCAAACAAAAAAGGCGATTTAAAATCGCCCCTTGTCTTGCGTTTTTGCGTTTATACATTCATTCCGCCGTTTACGGCTAAATCTTGTCCTGTGATAAAATCTGCATCTGCTGATGCTAAAAATGCTACTGCGCCTGCAACATCTTCGGGTGTACCGATACGATTTAATGGTGTTTCGCCTTTTAACTCGTTCATTGTTTCATCATCAAAATGGCTTGTCATATCAGTTAAAATCACTCCCGGTGACACAGAGTTAACTGTAATCCCCGAAAGTCCAACTTCTTTGGCAAGTGCCTTGGTCATACCGATAAGCCCTGCTTTTGCTGCTGAATAATGCACCTCGCAAGAGCCACCGATTTCACCCCAGATAGATGAAATGTTAATAATTTTGCCACTCTTTCGATTAATCATATATTTAAGCACGGCACGAGAGCAATAAAACGCACCACTCAAATTTGTTTCAATCATTTTGTGCCACATATCGTCAGTAATATCTGTGAAAAGTGATTGCTCGGCAATGCCTGCGTTATTCACAAGCACCGAAATCTCACCGAAATTCTTTTCAATGTCTGTAATAACATCATTCACAGCGCAACTGTCGGTAATATCAAGTTTATATGCCTTACAGTTTTCACCCAACTCACCAACAAGGGACAGCGCCTTATCTTCTGAATTATTATAAGTGAAAGCAACTTTATAGCCATCTTTAACAAATCGTTTTACAATAGCAGAGCCTATTCCCTTTGCCCCACCTGTTACAAATGCAACTTTTGTCATATCATACGCCCCTTTCGGACTATGTTGATATTGTATCACACTTTATTGCAATTTGCATTAAAATACTTGAAAAAGTTTTAGGATTATTTTATAATATCACTTGCAATTCAATATGCTGGTGTGACGCAATTGTTTTCGCATTTAGTCTTTAAAAACAAATATTTGCTTGTGTAGCACAGTTGGTAGTGCAGCTCATTCGTAATGAGCAGGTCGCGTGTTCGAGCCACGTCGCAAGCTCCAAGAAAAATCCCCTGAGAAATTTCTCAGGGGATTTTTTTATTCTGTAATATTCTCTGTTGTAGATGTACTTGCATCAGTAATTGTGGTGCTTTCCGTTGTGGTTTCCGTAGTAGTTTCAGTGACAGAAGTAGTCTCAGTTGTAGTTTCAGGAAGAGTCGTTGTAGTTGTGGTTGTAGTAGTTGCTTCAGGTGTTTTCCCCACAAGAATTATTGCCTGATTGCCAAGAAGATTCCACTTGTCAATAAAGGCTGAGTGTGAATATGATTTTTCACCGTGATATGGGTCAAGCATATATACATTGTGTGAGTCATATCCTACTAAAACGGTGACATGAGTGCCACGCGGATATTCAAAATAAGTTTCTGTGCCATCAGCATTTTTGATATACCAACTATTTACAAGTGTAGGAGTTCTCATACCCCCAGTTGCCCAGACAATAATTGG
The DNA here is from genome assembly GCA_937896885.1 of uncultured Clostridia bacterium. Classification (GTDB taxonomy): domain Bacteria; phylum Bacillota; class Clostridia; order Oscillospirales; family Acutalibacteraceae; genus Fimenecus. Next base: position 9,448 of record CALBNX010000010.1, on the reverse strand, counting down.
TCTTCCCTCATCAAGATGCTTAATCAGTGTACTGAAAGAACAACCTGTAATATTCTTTGCGGTATGACGATTTCCCTTTCTGGCAATTACATTATTAAGAGATTTAGTGACTACTGGTGAAAACGCACCATATCCCGGAGTTTCACTTGTATATGTATAACGCGGGTCACCTACAAACTTCTCATAAATGCTTGGTCCATAAACCTTGCCGTTTTCCTCATACAAATTCTCACGAGGAATTGCTGCAACCATTTCGTCAAGAGTTACATTATAGCCATAAAACTTTAAAAGCATTGTCGCAGATGCAGCCTCACAGCCTGTTGGGTAGTCGGGAATCTGCTTTACAAATGGTACATTTATTTTTACATATTTTGTAGCAACTGTTGCAGGTCTTGTGGTTGTTGTTTTTTTAGGTTTATATGGTTTTGTTACCGGTGCAGCTACCTTTTTGGTAGTGGTTTCGGTTGTCGTTTCAGTAGTTGTTTCACTTAATGTTGCAGTTTCTTCTGTTAAACCTTCAGTTGTTGTAGTTGTGGTGCTTTCCTCAACATTCAGTTTATACTTTTTATAGGCAAATACACCTGTTACAGAAATTACCGCAACCATAAAGAATGATACTGCTGAAAGAATTATCACCTTTTGCTTTTTAGTCAGATTTTTAAACATTTCCATTTTATTACTAAAACCCCTATGATAAACATAGGGGTCATCCTTTTAGTGTTTTTAATTAGTCAACCTTGATTGTCCATCCGAATGTGTCATCAAGTTTACCATACTGAATACCTGTGAGAGTATCGTAAAGTTTCTGTGTGAGTTCACCGATTTCAAAGTTATTGATTTCAACAACTTCCTGCTCATACATAAGTGAGCCAACTGGTGAAATAACTGCAGCAGTACCTGTGCCGAACACTTCTTCCAATGTGCCGTCTCTGCCAGCTTCCATAACTGTATCGATTGCAAGTTTACCTTCGTTCACCTTATATCCCCAAGATTTAAGAAGCTCAATACAACTCATTCTTGTGATACCAGGAAGAACTGTGCCTGTTGTTGCAGCTGTGTAGATTTCTCCACCCATTTTGAACATAATGTTCATAGCGCCAACTTCTTCAACATACTTTCTTTCAACGCCGTCAAGCCAAAGAACCTGTGAATAACCAAGTTTGTGTGCTTTTTCGCCTGCTGCGATTGATGCTGCATAGTTACCGCCACACTTGATATATCCTGTTCCGCCTGGGGTTGCACGAACATATTCGTCTTCAACATAAATCTTAACTGGATTAAGACCTTCTGCATAATAAGCACCTGATGGTGAGCAAATTATAATAAACTGATATTTAGCTGATGCTTTAACACCCAAAACTGCCTCTGTTGCGATTGTGAATGGTCTAATATAAAGGCTTGTGTCAGGCTCTGATGGTACCCAATCTTTATCAACTGAAACAAGAGCTTTAATTGCATCAACAAAATCTGCAACTGGGATTTGTGGAATGCAAAGTCTGTCGTGTGTTGACTGCATTCTCTCTGCGTTTTTGTCAGGACGGAACAACTGAACGCTTCCGTCAGGACAACGATATGCTTTAAGACCTTCAAAGCATTCCTGAGCATAGTGGAATACAAGTGCTGATGGGTCTAATACGAGTGGCTGATAAGGAACGATTCTTGCATCGTGCCAGCCCTGACCCTCATCATAGTCCATAATAAACATATGGTCTGTGAAAATGTGACCAAAGCCAAGATTTTTCCAATCAGGTTTTGCCTTTGGCGTTGTTGTTTTCTGAATTTTGATTTCCATTTAGAACATCTCCAATATATAAAAAACTAAAAATTATTTACCACGATAATTTGGAACAAGTCGTTTAAGATATGCACGAACCTCATCAGGCTGAAGGTCTCCAATAGCCTTAATATCCTTTTCAAGCTGTTCGTCATCAATCTCAAGTGGCTTTGTAACAAAAATCTTGTCGTTGCCAGTTTTTCTTCTTTCATCAAGTTCTTCTTCCAATGAAAGTTCTTCATAGAGCTTTTCACCTGGACGAAGACCTGTAAACTGAATATCAATATCTTTGTATGGCTCAAAGCCTGAAAGACGGATAAGATTTTCTGCGAGTGAAACAATTTTAACAGGCTCACCCATATCAAGAACGAAAATCTCGCCACCCTTTGCAAGACCACCTGCTTGTACCACAAGCTGGCTTGCTTCAGGAATTGTCATAAAGTATCTTGTTATGTCAGGGTGTGTAACCGTTATAGGGCCACCCTGTTCAAGTTGCTCCTTAAAAATTGGAATAACACTACCATTTGAGCCAAGAACATTACCAAAGCGAACTGCTGCAAATTTTGTGCCCTTTGAAATCTTGCTGAAATGCTGAACAACAAGCTCACATACTCTCTTTGTTGCGCCCATAACATTTGTTGGATTAACTGCTTTGTCAGTTGAGAGAAGAACAAAGTTCTTAACACCATATTCATTAGCACAGAAAGCTGTGTTATATGTACCTAAAATATTATTCTTAACTGCCTCATAAGGGCTATCTTCCATAAGTGGGACGTGTTTGTGTGCTGCTGCATGGAAAACTGATGATGGTTTAAATTCTTCAAAAATTTCACGAAGTCTTCTTAGCTCACGAACTGAACCAATACGAATTTCAATCTGTGGTGCTCCACAATATTTTCTATCAAGAGAATTTTTAAGAGTGAACGCATTGTTTTCGTAAATATCAAAAATAACAATTCTTTCTGGATTATAACGAGCAATCTGACGGCAAAGCTCACTACCGATTGAGCCACCACCGCCCGTTACAAGAACAGTTTCACCTGTAACATATTTACAAACATCAGGGTCAAGCTTGATTTCAGGTCGTGAAAGCAAGTCGAGAACATCAACCTTACGGATTTTATCTGTATATGACTTGTTTGGTCCACCAAGTTCGTCAATATTAGGCGCAGTTTTAAGATTACAACCTGTTGACATCGCAATTTCAAGAATCTCTCTCTTTCGCCCAGCTTCTGCCGATGGAATACAATAAATTATTTCATTGACATCGAACTCTTTAACAAGTCTTGGAATATCCTCAATTTTACCTGCAACCGGAATATCACGAATTCTAAGTTTTTGCTTTGAATCAGCATCGTCAACAATAACAACGGGTGAACCAAATTTATAACCAGAAATACTCATCTCATAAAGCACAGAGTTCGCCATATCACCTGCACCAATAATCATAATGCGCTTATTTGCAACGCCACGACGGCGTTTTTTGTCAGAATGCATTGCTCGATATGCTTTATAAAAAGTTCTCATACCAACACAGAAGAAGCAGATAAACATAAATGCATCAAGATAAACGATTAATGGCATACAACTGAAAAACAATTCCCTACCTGTTGCCTGGCATATCTTCATTCCTATATAGTCACAAGTCCAACAAATACCTGTACCAATCAAGGCACAAGCTACTGTGTTAACCAACTCATAGAATCCCATGTATTTCCATAGGTTTCTATAAAGCTTTCTTATGATGAATAAAGAGATATAAGCAATTGTTACAAAGCCTACTCTTCTAAAAAGAAAAGTTGCCATTGCTATATTCATATCAAATTGTCTGTGCAAAAATAATGAAAGAAAATATGCACCATTCACCACAATAATATCAAATAATAACATCAATATTTGATGTGGTTTTATATATTGATACAATTTTTTCAAGAAAAACACCTCATATATAATTATTCAGTGTATTATTTTACTCTCATTTTTATGCATTGTCAACGGAAAGTGATGAATAAATCATTCTTTTCATTCTTTACAAGTCTTGTAATAAATGGTAAAATTATAGAAAACACAGAGGAAGTGAATTTATGATTGGTTTAGGCAAATGGACAGGTGAAATTGAAACTTCATTGATTAGTGGAAATGCTATCGTTGAAATCAGCAATAATAACGGTGAATACGACTTTTCTGTTACTGTGCCTTCTCTTAAAAAACTTCCTAATTTTAAAGTTTATGATATTAAAGAAGTCGGTAATCGTCTTTCTGGTAAAGCTGAAATTGAACTAATGGGAAAAATGAATGTAGATATCTCAGTTGAAATCAACGACGATACTTTTACAGGATATCTTCTTGTTCCATTCTTAGGAAAAATCGAGATTAAAAATGGTAGAAAAATAGGATAATTATGAATAATAAAAAGCCAGTCTGTCCCCACGCTAAAAAATGTGGCGGATGTCAGTTATTAAATCTGTCTTATGAAGAACAATTAAGGCATAAACAAGTTAAAGCAATTCGTCTTTTGGGCAAGTTTTGTCACGTAGAAGAAATTATAGGAATGAAAAATCCATATAATTATCGCAACAAGGCTCAATATGCTTTTGGCCGTGGTAAAAACAACCAGATAATTGCCGGTGTTTATCAATCATCAACACACAAAATTATTGATATTGAAAAATGTATGCTCACAGACCCCAAAGCTGACGAAATTGCAAATACTGTGAAAAAGCTTTTGAAGAGTTTTAAACTAAAACCCTATGATGAAAACACTCGTCAAGGATTTTTGCGCCATGTGCTTGTAAAAAACGGCTTTAAAAGTGGTAAAGTTATGGTGGTGTTAGTTACTGCAACACCACAATTCCCATCAAAACGGTCATTTATCAATGCTCTTATTGGTCGTCACCCTGAAATCACAACAATAGTGCAGAATGTGAACAACAAATTTACTAGTATGGTGCTGGGTGATAAAAGCGAAGTGCTCTATGGTGACGGCAAAATCACAGAAGAACTTTGCGGATTAAATTTCCGTATTTCGCCAAAAGCTTTTTATCAGATTAACCCTGTGCAGACTGAAATTCTTTACAACAAAGCACTTGAATATGCAGATTTCAAAGGTCACGAGCGAATTATTGACGCATATTGTGGCACGGGCACAATCGGTCTTATCGCAAGTAAAAATGTGCAAAGTGTTTTAGGTGTTGAAATCAATAAAGATGCCGTTAAAGATGCCAAAGAGAATGCAAAGCTCAATGGCATTGAAAATATAAAATTTTTCACTGCTGATGCAGGCAATTTTATGGTTGACCTTGCAAATAACAACGAACAGATTGACGCAGTAATTATGGACCCTGCCCGTGCAGGTAGTGACATTCCGTTTTTATCTTCACTTGTGAAACTCAATCCACAAAAAGTTGTCTATATAAGTTGCAACCCCGAAACATTGGCAAGAGATTTGTTATATCTCTCTAAAAATGGATATAAAGTACGCAAAATTCAACCTGTGGATATGTTTCCGCATACGGACCATGTCGAATGTGTGTGCTTGATTACGAAAAAATAATTCCCCGAAAGGAGAAAAATATATGTTTGAAATTAAAAACAAAGAATTTTATATGGATGGTAAGCCCATCAAGATTTATTCAGGTGCTATGCACTATTTCCGCACAGTTCCTGAATATTGGGAAGACCGTCTTACAAAATTAAAGTTGGCAGGATTCAACACAGTTGAAACATACACTTGTTGGAATCTTCACGAGCCAAAACCCGGTGAATTCCATTTTGATGGTATTCTCGACATTGAGCGTTTCATAAAAACTGCTCAAAAGGTTGGTCTTTATTGTATTGTAAGACCTGGTCCATATATCTGCGCTGAATGGGACTTTGGTGGATTACCTGCATGGTTACTTAAAGATAAAAATATGCAAATCCGTTGTATGTACCCTGATTTTCTTGCTTGCATTGAGCGTTATTACAAGGAATTGCTTGGCAGATTAAAGCCACTTTTAGAGACAAACGGTGGCAATATTATCGCAATGCAAGTTGAAAATGAATACGGTTCTTATGGTAATGACAAAGACTATCTTCGTTTTGTTGAAAAACTCACAAAGGATTGTGGCGTTGATGTTCCACTTTTCACATCTGACGGCAACTGGAAAAATATGCTTTCAGGTGGTTCATTGCCACATATTTATAAAGTTCTTAATTTCGGCTCAAAGGCTAAAACAGCATTTAACTGCTTAAAGGATTTTGAGAATGACGGACCTAATATGTGTGGCGAATTCTGGTGCGGTTGGTTTGACCATTGGAGAGATATCCACCACACAAGAGAGCCTCAATCAGTTGTAAAAGAAGTTCAGGAATTTTTAGATTGTGGTGCAAGCTTTAACTTCTATATGTTCCATGGTGGCACAAACTTTGGCTTTAACGCAGGTGCAAACCACAATCCAGGTAAAGCTTATGAACCAACAATCACAAGCTATGATTATTGTGCACTTCTCAACGAGTGGGGCGACTACACACCTGCTTATCACGCAGTCCGCGACCTTTTACATAAACATCAAGGCCTTGAAAAGCAAGAATTATTGCCTTCACCTGAACTTCAGACAATCGGTAAAGTAGAGCTTACTGAATCTGCAAGTCTTTTTGAAAATCTTGATGCAATCGGTGAAAAACACAGAGTTCCTGTTCCTGAAAGCATGGAATATTTCGGTCAAAATTTCGGTATGATTTACTATGAAACAGTTATTCGTGGCCATTATGACCCAATTCCATTGATGATTAGAAATGTTCACGATTTCGGCTTCGTTTATGTTGATGATAAATATAAGAAATTCATTGACAGAACAGTTTATACACAGAGTGGTAAAATCTCTCTTGGCTCTCTCTTCAAAAAATTCACAAAAGACGACCAAGATACAACAACAGTATTTATTGGCCCTGTTGACGGTGAAAAGAAAATCGGTTTGCTTGTTGACACAATGGGACGCGTTAACTATGGCGAAAAGATGATGGACAGAAAAGGCTTTTCTGATATTTATATTGCAAATCAGCGTCAAATGGGTTACGATGTATGGACTTTGCCACTTGATAATCTTGAGAAACTCACATACAAACCTGTTGAGAAGTTCAACAAAGACAAAGGTGCAATGTTCTATAAAGGCACATTCAAGGCAGACTCAAAAGCTGATTGCTTTGTTCACCTTGATAACTTTGACAAGGGTTATGTTTGGGTTAACGGTTTTAACCTTGGCAGATATTGGGAAGTAGGCCCACAAAAATCACTTTATCTTCCAGGCGCATTACTTAAGGAAGAAAACGAGATTATAGTGCTTGAAACTCTCGGTATGAAAAAACCAGAGATTACAATTACAGACAAACACGATTTAGGGTAAGAAAAAATCCGACCAAATGGTCGGATTTTTTAATGCAGAATGCAAAGTGCAAAGTGCAAAATTGTAGGTGACGATGCCTACATTTGTTTTTTATTCAAAAAATTCTTCTTCCACTTTTGCGCACAAATAATGGTATATCGGCAAGTGGTATTCTTGGATTTTGTAGGTTTCGGTTTCAGGTGCACAAATTGTAACATCCGCCATTTCTTTTAACATTCCACCTGTTTCACCTGTCAATGCTAATGTCTTTGTGCCAAGTGCTTTTGCAACTTTTACTGCGTTGACAACATTTTTTGAATTGCCCGATGTTGAAATCGCAATCAACAAGTCCTTTTCTTTAGCGTAGCCATAAACTTGCTGTGCAAAGACCATATCTGCATCGTTATCGTTAATTGTTGCAGTCATAAGTGATGTGTGTGCAGAAAGTGAAATCGCAGGTAAAGCACCTTGTAACTTTTCTCTTAACTCTTGTGGCATTCTCTCGTCAATTACCTTTCTGTCTTTGAGAAAGCCTTTCATAAGCTCGCCAACAATATGGTCAGCATCTGCCGAACTCCCACCATTGCCACAAACAATGATTTTTCCACCATTTTTATATGTATCAATCATAAGTAAAAGGGCATTTTCAATGTCATTTTTACAAATATTCAGTTGTGGGTATCTGTCTATTAATTCTTTCATATTACTCACCTTTGAAAAGGTCTAAAAATTCTTTATCACAAAAATCTTTTATTATAATATTTGTACCGAGTTTTTTGTGTAAATCTCGTTGAAATTCAGCATTTTCAGGAAGTCTGCTCACAACAAACGCACCCATTTGAACGCCTGCCTGAATTTCAGCTCTGCCGTCACCGATTACAAGCACATTTTCGCCTTTTACGCCTAAATCTTTAAGAAGTTTTTTCATAACCATATCTTTTGGCATTTTTTCCGTCCAAGTTGAGCCGATTATATCTTCAACCAACTCGCCTTTACCGATTTTATAGCCAAGCGTTTCAACTTCCTCGTGCATTCCCATACCTTTTTCTACAACTGCACCAGTTACAAAGTAATTTTTTACACCGTTATCTTTTAAGAACTTCAAAAACTCCATTGAGCCGCTTATTCTGAACTCATTGGGGTTTTCTTTTGCTTTCTTGAGGTTTTTATCACGGCAAAATCCATTGAGTACTTGTTCATAAAGTTTGAAAAGCCGAGGAGTTTGCTCTTTTAACATTTCTGTCATTTCATAAGTTTCGGGCAAATCGTCATAATACTCAATTCCGTTATTAATTCGGTCAATTATTTGAGCATTTGTCTGCATATCACAGTTGACTTTTATATTCCCCTCTCGAACTGCACGACGGATTGCCCACTCCATTTGAGTAAGTGCCGAGAGTCCTGCTGACTCAATACAAAATTGGTCAGTTTCGGGAAGTTTCTTTGTCCCCGCAAGAGAAATGAGTCTATTTTGATTTTCGCTACTGTCAAAATCTTGGGGTAAACCGTTTTTGATTACATCATAAAGACAGATACTCATTACAGGTGGCCAATCACGAATGAGAGAATGTGTGCCGTCAATATCGTGAAAAGCATATTTAATTTTGTGGGTTTCACGAGTTTTAAGCATAGGAATCCCTCCACCGTCTTCGACGGTCCCCCTCCCTTTGACAAGGGAGATAAATCTATTTCTTAGGTCCTGGTCTGTGCTTTGCGGTGTATTCAAGAGTGTTAATTTTAATAATTGTAACTATTTTTGTCATCTTGTCTTCAAACTCAAAATCTTTACCAGTTTGTGTTTTCATAAGCACAGATAATGCGAGTTTTTTCTCTTCAACATCTTCTACAATTTCAGCAATTCCCCTACCCATAACTGACGCATAGGTAATGCCATATTTACAAGCTACTTCGCCCTCAAAAGGAACGATATCACAACACATTTCATAAAAAACTTTTGGATTGGCACGAATTAAATCTAACTTCCTGCCACGATTTGCGCCGTGAAGATAAATTGTTAGTTTTCCATCTTCCATTATGTAGCCATAGTTCATTGGCACAACATAGGGCTCGTCACCATCAACAAGTCCTAAATGCAAAACCTTTGATTTATCAAGAATTTTAATAATTTCGTCAATGTCAGTTACCTGACGTTCGCGTCTTGTCATTCCGTTCATAAAATGCTCCTACTCTTTAATATCATATTTCTTTGACATCTTGCTTAATGCTTCTTCTCTTGTGATTTTACCTGTGTTGCAGTCAATCATCACTTGGACATCTTTATCCTTTAAATCATAGAAACACCAAACGATAA
>CALBNX010000009.1 GCA_937896885.1 uncultured Clostridia bacterium | reverse complement strand
ACACCTGTGGATATTACTTCCTTGTGGGTTCAAGTCCCATCGTCCGCACCAAAAAATGAGTTTACGCTTTTGCGTGAACTCGTTTTTTTATATGAAATATAGTGGGACTTGAACCCGTGAGGGTTTTGCCGTTAAGAAAATGATATAGTACATCATTTTTAGGCAAAAGCACAATGCGAATCCCTCATTCGTATTGTGGGTCTATAATTCAAGTCCCATCGTCCGCACCAAAAAAGCAGTTTGAGAATTTCTCAAACTGCTTTTTGTTTTTATTTGTCTTTATTCTTTTGTTTGCTTATTAGTTTGTCAAAGGTTGCCGTAACACCCGGTAACACAAAGAGTATCAACAATGTTGCTGAAAGTGCACCAATTGAAATTGTCTGACAAATCTGTGCAATTGTTGGGTCAACAGGGCTAAATCCAATTGCACCCGTAACAACAATCATAATAAGACCTGATGTGAGAATTGTATGAATTGAGCCATCATAGGCTTCTTTGATTGCGTCTTTAATATCTATTGTCTTTCGGCTTTCGCGATAATAGTTTGTGAACAAAATCGCATAGTCAATTGTAGCACCCATAAGAATACATTGAACAATGAGCAATGCAAGATAATAAATGCTATATCCCATAAGTCCGTTGACTGTCATTGTGAGATAAACACCGCATTGAACAAGCAACACAAGAAGCGCAGGAATTGACAATGAACGGAATGTGAGTGCAACAACAATGAAAATTGCTACTGCTGTGAGAACTGTTATAAGTAACAATTCCTTATCAAAGCTCTGCTCCATTTCATAACTCATTGGGGTGTTGCCTATGAAATAATATTTGTTCTTAAGATTATCGTCACAGAAAGTTGAAAGTTCATCCATAAAAGCTGTTGTTTCTGCCGACTCAACAGGAAGTGATGTTTCAATCATCATAAGAGAATGATTTTTACCAAGAAGCTGATTGATTGCACCATCAAGTTGAGTTTTCATATCATAAACCTGCTGACGAGTTGCAGAGTCAATCATATTAACAAATCTTGAGTCATTGAGCAAATTTTCTGAAACATAAGTAAACATTTCTTCAATAGTCAATTTCCACTCAGGATTGCTTGTTTTTGTACTTGAATAATAGAGACAGAGCACTTCCATGGTGTTACTATCTATCTGGTCAGTGAGAGCACCGAACATAGAAGCCAATTCTGCTGATGAATACTCTTTATTTGAAACTGATGCATCAATAAGTTTTTTAACACCTTTAAGCATATTGGCAGTTTCTGCATCGAACTGTGAAGCATAGGCTTTATTTGGTAATATGTCAGAGATAATAAAACTAATAAAGTTCTGAATTGAAACTTTCCAACTGCTTGTGTCACCATGTTCACATATATAGAGAAGATAAAGCTGTTTAAGCCTTGCAGGGTCCATATTCATAACCTTTGCCAAGTCTTCAGGTGAATATGACTTGCCTTCAACTGTTCCGTTAATTATTTCGTGACCCATTGTCAGTTTCTGCAAATCTTCTGGTGTCATTGCAGAACTCATCATCTCTTTATTGTCAATAATAAAGTTTATAAATTCTTGAACTGATAATTTATATTCACTGCCGATAAACTGCATTGCAAGATATTCTGACATAACCTGTTCATAGTCAACTACTTCAGGATTTTGTGAATAAACTTTATGATAAGCATAGAAAAGTTTTACCTTTTCAACATCAACACCCAAAAGCTGAGACATTGAATCATAATGTCTTTTTTCTGTAACAGCTTCTTTGTTGGTGAATGTTGTGAGCATTCCCAATTGCGACTTTGTCTCAGCATCAAACATTGATGAATATGTTTTATTCTTTGCAACTTCGTTTACAACGAAATCTGCAAACACCGGCAAAGTCATTGTGCCACAATCTGCGCCACCTTTTGTGCCGAAATAAAGCACCATAAGTTGTCTAACCTGCCCAGCATCCATTGAGAAATTATTTGCAATTTCTTCAGCTGTCATTGGTGTTGTAAGATTTTTAGAATCAGCAAACAATTCCATTTTATCAACAGAGTTTTTCATATCTCCACTGATAAATGATGAGAACATATCGTTGTTCATTACATTGTATTTAATGAAATTTACAACTTGACTGATGGTCATTGGCAAAGTATTGCCGTCATTGAAATAGGTATAATAAACCAAGTCAATGAGTGATGAGTCAATGGTCATTGGAATTCCCATATCGTCAATCATAGACATAATTCCACTTGATGTAAACTCTTTGCCAAGAGTGTTTGAATAACTCATTACATTCTTGACAACATCTTTGTTTTCAAATTCTTCAATCACTTTTCTTGCGTTTGCTTCGTCTTCATTATCATAGAGAAGAATAACAGGGTTTGAGGGTGTGAAAACATCTGCGATTGGGTCTTCGGGTGAAATTGAATAAACAATTTTTGTTGTGCTTTGTAAGAGTGCTGTCACCACAAAGAGAATTGCAAAGAATACTGCCAAAGGTTTTCTAATTTTATATTGAACTTTTGACAAAAGTCCCATTGGCAAATGCAACTCATTCTTTTCTGTATCTTCAATTTTTTCATCAAAGATAAGTAACAATGCAGGCAACACGGTAAGAACACAAATCATACTGCAAATAACGCCTTTTGCAAGAACAAGACCTAAGTCCATGCCAATCTTAAAGCTCATAAACACAAGCATAATAAGACCTATAACTGTTGTCATACCGCTACTTGCAATTGAAGAAAACGCATTCTTCCAAGCATTTTTCATTGCTTCTTCAATGTCGTCACACAAGAGTTTTTCCTGACGATAACGGTTCGCAAGAATAATTGAATAGTCCATTGAGAGAACTAACTGCAAGATTGCTGCAATTGACATTGTAATCTGAGAAACGCTGCCAAGCACAATATTTGTGCCCATATTAATAGCAATTGCAATGCCGATTGTTGCCATAAAGAGCACCGGTTCAAACCACGAACTGCTCATTAAAAAGAGAATCGCAAAAAGAATGATAATGGCAACACCAATTATAATCCAAGGAAGTTCCATACTGCTTGCATTATCATTCATATAATTCATTTTATAATCTTTGAACTGCTCTTCAATGGCTTTTTCAATAGATAACTCTTCTGGTGAGCCATATGTATATGAAGTATTTACAACAAATTTTGTGTAATTATCTTTGTTGTAATCTTCACTGCCTTCAATGTATGAAACGCTGTCAACATATTCTATATTTTCAAGCTGGTTTCGTATTGCATAGATTTCATCCTGACTCAAATCTTCAAACATAACTCTGATAGTCTGTGACATTGCCATTGATGTGAAATCTTCCATCATCACATCAACGCCCTGTTTCATTGAAGAATCATCGGGAAGATATTTAGTCATATCCGTATTAATTTCAACTGATGGTATAAGCAAGGCACAACCCACACAGAGCACTAACATCAACGCGAGAACAACCTTGTGACCATTGACTATGATATTTGCAAAGTTTTTCAAAGCACAACACCTCATTTGCAAAAACTTTATTTTTTATTATATCACAAAAATATTAATAATCTATTACTAATTGGAATTTTTTACATACTATTTCATTGAAATATACATATTTTTTATATCGTCGTAAGAAAGTGGGATAATATTTCTCTCCATAAGTGGTGTCATACTCATTTTTGTTAGTGTTTCGATTTCTTCGTCTGTTTTAACACCGATTTCTGTAAGAGTCATTGCCATTCCCATTTGTTTTTTAAGGTTTGTAATTGCATCGGCTAAAGCATAAGCATCCGAGAATCCACAATCACGAGCAAATTTATTAAGTCTGCCGTTTTCTGCTTCAGCATTATATCTTGTGAAGAAGTCAAGAGTCATTGCACAAGCTTCACCGTGTGGTACACCATAGAGATTTGTCAGTGGGAATGAACAAGCGTGGCTACCTGCTGTGCGTGGATTACTAAATGCCACACCTGCCACGATTGATGCCTCTGCCATTTTTTCTCTTGCTTCAAGGTTATCGGGTTCACAATATGCCTTATACAACCACTCGAAAACCAATTTTGTTGCGTGAACTGAACAGCTTTCACAGATTGGTTGGTGCAAAACACTCCAAACACTTTCTAATGCGTGAGCAAGAACATCAAGACCTGTTGAAGCAGTAACCTTTGGTGGAACGCTCAAAGTAAGTCTTGGGTCAACAATGGCTGCTTTTGGATACATAAGAGAGTCATTCATAGTAGATTTCACATTTTTATTTAAATCAGTAAGAACTGAAATATTTGTGATTTCACTACCCGTACCACTCGTTGTTGCAACTGCAATCATTGTGATAACTTCGTCTTTGTTTATTGGTTTGCCACCTGTGTGATAACTTTCGATTATATCGTCACCCTTTGCGATTGCACAAGCTGCTTTGCAACAATCCATTGGTGAGCCACCACCGAGAGCAACGGCAAAATCTGCGTTGTTCTCTCTTAAAACTTTAACGCAAGCATTAACATTGTCAGTTGTTGGATTTGGTCTTATATCACTAAAAACTGCCACTAATCTGCCATTTGAGTTTTTAATAATTTCGTCTGCTACGTCATTCTTTTTAAGGGTGTTTGAACAGACGAGCACTCCCCTTTCAAATTCATATTCCTCAATGATTTTTGGTAATTCTTTGATTTTATCTGTACCAAAATAAATTTTTACAGGTAATGAAAATTCCCAAGTCATATTTTACACTTCCCTTGAATTATATTTCTTTTTTCTAATTCTCTATTTATTGTGTTGAGCACATTTTTCTTGTTTGCGCTCCAAACAGGTTCAACAAGATGCGATTTAGGTGCATCACCTGTTATTCTGTGGATTACAATATTTTCAGGTATTCTCTCAATGCAAGCAAAGAGAATGTCCATATATTCTTCCAAAGTCAAAGGTTTTACTAGACCTTTTTTATAATCTTTATAAAGGTCAGTATCTTTGAGGATATGCAAAAGTTGTAATTTAACACCATCAGTTTTATTTTCAACTGCAAAATCAACTGTTTTGAGTATATCTTCTTTTGTTTCATTGGGCAAGCCAATAATAATATGTGTTATTACTGTTATTCCCCTGTTTTTTAAGTCTTGTACGGCTTTTTCATAAGTAGAATTTGGGTAACAACGACGGATATATTCTGCTGTTTTTTCGTTTGATGTCTGTAAGCCTAACTCTATCCATACGGGTTTGATTTTATTGAGTTTTTCAAGCAAATAAAGTACATCTTCACCTAAACAGTCAGGACGAGTGCCAATTGAGAGAGCTACAATGTCGTCACGGTTTATTGCAGTCGTAAAGCATTTTTCGATATAATCTATATCACCATAAGTGTTAGTGAAGCTTTGAAAATAAGCAATATATTTATCTGTTTGTATCTTATTTTTTACTCTGTTTTTTGCATTTTCAATCTGGGTGTTTGTGTCAATTCCCGTTTCTGCAAAATGTGATGAGCCATTATGGCAGAAAATGCAACCGCGGGTGTCTTTTGTGCCGTCTCGATTTGGGCAGGTGCAACCAATATCCAGCGCAAGCTTATAAACTTTACCACCGAATTGGTTACAGAGATATTCATTTAACGAATAAAATCTGCCTTGCATAAAATCACCCATTCAATTTTACTATAAGCACACGGAAAAATCAATAAACATAACCATTATTTGTATGTTGAAAATCTTCATATTGCCTTGACAATATTCAAGATTTCATTTATTCTTAAAGTATAAGTTTTTTTGGATTTGGTGCAATTTATGACTTTAAAAACAAGAGGCAACAAAACAGCTGTTAATGGTGCGCGAATTTTATTCGGTCGCATCGTTTTGGCATATTGTCACGCTAAAATAAAAAGATATAGGCCAAAGCACGACACATTTATTTTAATAGCAAACCATTCTGACGCATTGGACCCTGTTTATATGCTCTATGCCGTTAAAAAATATGTGCGTTTTGTTATAAGTGACCATCTGGTTAATAAACCTATTTTAAATCTTATTTTGAGAAAGATTTCAGGGTTTATTGTTCGCGAACGCGAAAAGCCATCATCTGAAATGGTTAATAATATTCTCAAGAGCATTAAAGAAGGTGTCAGCGTTGCTATCTGTGTTGAGGGTACAATCACACCAAATGGTGAAACAGGCTTTTTCTCACCAAGAACTGGACAACTTATCAAAGACTCAGGTGTTGCTCTTATTACATTTAGATTAAATGGTGGGTATTTTCATACTCCTAAATGGGGAACAGGACTTAGAAAAGGTCCTGTCCGTGGTAGTGTTGTAAGAGAGTATTCCCCTGAAGAACTTAAAGAAATGACCGTTGAAGAAATCAACGAAGTAATTAAAAACGATATTTATGTAAATGTTTTTGACGACCTAAAAAAGAATAAGAATGAATATAAGGGCAAAAACCTTGCTGAACACGTTGAAAGAGTTTTGTTTATGTGTCCGCATTGCTTTGAGGTTGGCAAACTTCATTCAAAGGGTGATTATCTCACATGCGACTGTGGATATAAAGTAGAACTTCGTGCTGACGGATTTTTCTATCCCTTGCGAAAAAAACTTGTTTTTGACAATATTCTTGATTGGGACAAATGGCAAAAAGAACAATGGAAAGAACGAGTGTTGAGTGCTGGCACCGGCGAACTGATTTTCGAAGAGAGTGGTCAACGAATTTCAACTATTGTTGACAGAAAAAGAAAATCAATTTCTGAAAATGCAATTCTTCGAATTTGTCAAGATAGATTTGAAATAGTGCTCAATGAGAATGAAACTATCACAATCCCCATTGACACAGTTAAGCTTGTTATGAGCATATCCATAGAAGCATTGCTTATTATTGACCAGGAAAGATATTTCTATATCAAAACTCACAAGCCGAGAGCAACCTCAAAATATGTTGCCGCGTGGAGATATTTAATTGGAAAAGACTATAAGTAAAAATTTAGCACCTACTGTTTTGTAGGTGCTTTTTGTTATTTATTGCCCTGTTTGTTTTCGTTCTTCATTGAAGGGTTTTCTTTTACATTTGTTGGGTTGTTTTTATTTTTGTTTTGTGCATTATTTTTGTTGTTATTGTTCTGCGCATTATTTCTGTTGTTTTGATTATTCATTATTCTCACCTCGCACAAATATTTTGCCCTTTGCGAAATTCAATAAACATATTTAATTTTTTGAAAAAATGTGATAAAATGGTAAAAACAAAATTTGGGAGAATAATTATGATTGATTTGGCTCGTTCGAAAGAGATTTTTTTAAGAATTTATGACAGCGAAGAACTGGCAAACAGAGTTGAGTGTTATATAAACAAACACAAAACTACTGTTAAACTTTATCTTGTTCTTTGCAATAAAAACCGTTGGGAGCCATTGCTGAAACAAAATCCTATGATGAAACTCGCTCTTGTCTATGCTTTTTTACCAACTGTTTGGGACAGATATAAAGAAAAAGACATTCCTGAAGAAATCTTCTGGGACACAATGAGTGATATTAAAATCTGGATTGACGACCACAAAGCAGAAACCAACGAAGATGGACTTTATGAGCTTCATTGGATTATGCATCATATGAATTTAGGAATTTTCAAAATCGGCAGATTGCAATTTCAAAAATTGTTTTATTTTTTTAAAACACCATATAAAAAAGATGATATGGACTTTAAATTTGGTGACAAGCTTTTGAATGTGCATATCCCCCGTGGTGCAAAATTAGATTTTGAAGAATGTGAAAAATCATTCGTTATGGCACAAGAGTTTTTTGCAAAATATTATCCTGATTTTCCCAATAACAAGTTTATGTGCCACAGTTGGTTGCTTTATTCCGGCAACAAAAATTTTATGGATGAAGACAGCAACATTTTAAAATTCCAAAAACTTTTTGAGCTTGTTGAAGAAAAAGAAACGCCACACCCAACATATCGCTGGCTATTTGGAGTGAAAATTTCAAATGACAACCTTATGAAAAACAAAAAAGAGTTCGGCAGTTATGGTTTCACAGGTGGACTTAAAAAGAACACCGAGCTTCGCAGAAATGCTATTGAATATATCAAAAACGGTGGAACATTCGGCGAAGGACTTGGGGTTAAAATGATATAAGAAAAGGGACGGTTAACCGTCCCTTATTTGTTTTTCTTCTGGGTATTTCATATTCCAATCGTTTCTGAGTTTTGTCATAATGTTCATTACGTCGATTGTGTAGTCAAGTCGCATTGTGTTTTTGCCTGTTTCTACTGCATTTTCCATATTCTCCAATTCATAGCAGAGTGCGTTTTCCAGCTTGCCTGCTGTAATTTCTTCTGTGCGACCATCTTCGGTATATGTGATTACTGCTTTGTCGGCTCTTGGGTATTCAAAAATCTCGATATAGGCATTATCATAGCAAATTGTTGCTCTCTTTGGCTGTTTTGCGTGAAGTGAGAGTGTCACACTTGCCATCTGCTCTTTTTCATTTTCGATTACAATGCTTGATTGCTCATCTGCACCAGTTTCGGCAAATTTCACTTGTGAATGGGTTTCTGCATTTTTGGTATCCATAAACATTCTCACAAGAGAAAGTGCATAAACGCCAATATCTAAAAGAGCGCCACCTGCTAAACTCATATTGAAGAAACGATTTGTCATATCGTATTCTTTGAAACTGCCAAAATTCACTTGAGCAAGACGAAATTCACCTAATTTGCCTGAATTTATAAGTTTTTCAAGTTCAGTATAAAGTGGCATATTATAAATAGTCATTGCTTCGGCTAAAATGAGGTTTTTTTCACTTGCGAGTTTCACTGCTCTGTTAAGTTCATCACTATTAAGAGTAATTGCCTTTTCACAAAGCACGTGTTTGCCACTTTCCAAAGCTTTAAGAATATACTCAATATGCTTGTTATGTGGGGTTGCGATATAGACAATATCAACATTTTCGTCCGCAAACAAATCGTCAATATTTTTATAGACTTTTGAGATATTGTATTTTTCGGCAAAGGCTATTGCTTTTTCATATGTACGGTTAGCAACAGAATAAATCTCGCGACCCATTTCAGTTATATCACGTGCAAAGTCATTTGCAATATTGCCACAACCTAAAATTGCCCAATTAAACTTATTAAGCATAAACTCACCTCTATAAATATAATAGCATAAAACGCAATAATAAACAATATAAAAAGAAACACCTAACGAAAGTTAAGTGTTTCTTACTATTAAATTATATTAATCTTCTCTTTCTGACAGTCAAAGGAATAATTACTATAATTGCTAATGCAAATACACCGAGCAAGATTTTCACAATATTGCTGAGAGTGAAGAAATTGATGCCATCGCCATCAGGAATTGCTTCTTGATTTGCGTTGCCTCCATTATTTTGTGCGTCATTGTTATTGCCTTGACTGTTATTAGGGTTATTGGTTGACGGATTATTCTGTGCCCCATCATTTGCAAGGACAAATGCATTTGATTGCATCTTCATTTTGCAAATGTCATATACACAAAGTCTCATTGCATTGCCCATGCCGATTGGGTCTGCTTCATAAGCTGATTTAAGAGCATCTTTTGTCTGAGATGCAGAAACAACATAGAGCATTGTGAGAATACCGCTGTTTCGTGCATAAACTGCAAGTGCAGGGTCAAGATAGCCATTACCTGTAAGGTCTATACTTGCATCAGTAATAACAAATCCGTCAAAGCCCCATTCAGTTCTTAAAAGGTCTGTTACAAGAGCCTTTGAGCCACCACACCACTGATTGCCCAATCTGTTGTATGCTGTCATAATGCCCTTTGCTTTGCCTTCTTTAACAGAAATCTCAAATGGTTCAAGATAAATCTCTCTGAGTGACTGTTCATTGAGCCATGTGTAAAGACCATTTGACTGTCTGTTTGTTTCTTGGTCGTTAGCAACAAAATGCTTAACTGTTACTACAAGTCCTTTTGACTGTGCGCCCCTTGTAACGGCTGCAGATATTTTACCTGAAAGCAATGGGTCTTCTGAAAAATATTCGTTATTTCTACCACCTAATGGGCTACGGTGAATGTTACAACCCGGTGCATACCAAACGTGAGTACCAAGCTCAATACCCTCTTGACCGATTGCTTTACCAAATTCTTCTGCCAAGTCATCATTCCATGTGCACGCAATAACAGTTGCAACTGGGAATGCAAGACCTGAGTCAGTATAGAGAAGTCCACCAGGACCTTTGATAGATGATGGGCCGTCGTTATCTGATGTAGCTGGAACACCAAGTCTGTCAATTGCTATTGTTTCGTAACCGCAGTCACAAATAAGGTCAATTTGCTCTTCAAGTGTGAGCTGGTCAAGAAATTCATCCCATAACTCTTCATTATCTGCAACATCACTGAGTGTGATTACACCATCTTCATATTCCACACCCATTTTTGGTGCTTCGCCCTCTGTTGTAGGCGCAGGTCGAATGTCACTATTAAGAACTTCTTCTGTTGCTGCGAAATTCACAGGTGATTTTGGATATGTGTTCACTGCATCTGCACGAGACATATATGTCAAATCGCCTTCTGCAAATTCGAAAAGATTTTTAATAGGATTACCAGTAGCATCGTCTGTATCATACACAACAGTTTCTACTACGTTATATTTATATGTCTTTTCAAATGTTCTTACATCACGGGCTACATAAATATTATATTCACCCGCTTCAAGCACCCATGCTTCTTCTGTTTTTGAATCATAAGAAGCCATATCCTCTGTTGCATAAGAAATTGTTAATATTTCACTTTCACCAGGTTGCAATAATTTGGTTTTATCATAAGCGGCAAGTTCAATTGCGCTCTTTTCAATACCGCCCATATAGTATGGGGCTGAAAAATAAATCTGCACAACATCTTTACCCGCAACATTGCCTATATTTGTAACTTCAACTTCTACGGTCACATTTTCTTCGTCAGCGTTGAAAGATTTAACATCCCAAGCAAAATCAGCATATGACAAGCCATAGCCGAAAGGATACATAACCTTTTCAGGTGCAAAGGTTTCAAAATATCTGTAACCTACATAAATACCTTCGCAATAGTTGACGAAATAGCTTGGAATACCGCTGACACCTGTATATTGATAATTACCAAAATTCATATTTGATGGATGGTCTTCTAAATTGTAAGCAATAGTATCAACAAGTTTACCTGATGGGTTGATTTCACCAGAGAGCACTTTACCCACGCTGTCTGTCGCAACTTCACCAGGAAGCCACATAATCATAGCGGCTTTAATGTTATTGTAATCATCCAGCCATGACATATCCATTATGTTTGACAAGTTAAATACTACAATTACATCTGAAAATGTAGCACAAACCTTGTCAAGCATATTTCTTTCTTCTTCACTAAGTTTCAAATCTTCAACGGCAAGGTCCTTCATTTCAGTACCGACTCTGCCGATAACGACAACGGCTGTATCTGAATATTGCACTGCTTCGTTCATAACAGTATCACTGATATTAGAAATTGGCATTTCTGCTTTACCGCCTGAAAAGAATTGTTCAAGCACACCGCCAACATAGTCAAGAAGTCCGCCGTCTGATTCTGCATCTGTGTATTCAGCATAGATATCATAAATGGCCTCATTATACTCTATACCCGCATTAGTGAGTGCCTGATAAAAGCCCACAGCTTTATCTGCACGCACAGCACCTGAACCTGCCGCACCAGCTAATGCCAGAGCACAGGAGCAAACACCGAAAACATTAACTTTCTTATCCTGCAAAGGAAGTACATCATCTTGATTTTCAAGAAGAACTATACCCTCTGCCTCTATCTGCTTTGCAATCTCAATTGATTTTGCAGTTGTTTCAGCTGAAATTTTTGTTTCAGTTGTGATAATCATACCGCCACTTGCAAAGCAACTTATTGTAGATAATACTACGATTACAATTGTAAGTATAATCGACAAGAACTTTTCACAATATTTTTTGCATTTTCTCATATTATTCAATCCCCCATACAATGAAAATTGATTTATAAACATTATATTAGCACATAAATTAAACATATTCAATAAAAACAATTAATAATTATAATAAAAACTGTACAAAACAACAAAAATAATACTTTATGTTTAAAAAATCAAAATCATTTTATTAACTGAAAAATGCAAGGATTAAAGTCCTTATACTTTATAAATTATAAACGAAAAAAGACACCCTTGCGGATGTCTTTTCTCATTTTTGGCATTGATTACGATATTTGATACAATTCGTCGTTTTTTAAATGACATTATTTACTCAGATAAAAGTAGTAACACACTAATAATGCTATTTCAAATAATTTCTTGGTTTTTATTTGTTGTAGCGTTAAAGTGGAAGGTATGACTCAGTTTAATATTTAAACCTGTAATTTCAAGAATGTGTAAAGATGCCTTGTTATGAGCCACAGGAGATTATACCATTATCATTTATGCTGACTTGCAGAATCCTCCTGAGATTATTCCTGAATTCCTTGAAAAGTGGGAAAAGGGTGTTCAGGTCGTTCTTAGTGTGAAAAATCAAAGCGGAGAAAACAAATTTGTCTATTTTTTGAGAACAATATTCTATTTTGTAATGATTAAAATATTCGGTGTGAATATGTACCCTCACGCTACGAGATTTTTACATTATATTATACAAATTTAAACTATTCAATCAAACATTTTGTAAGCATTTCATTTTAGCAGTTATGTTCTTTCATAATCAAGACAACACCATTTGATAAGTCTTCCTTGGTGAAGTCAAATAATTCACTGACCGTATCCACAGTAGCTTCAACAAGCGTGCTATTGGGGTTTGGTGACTCAATATAAACATATTTCGGCTTTTTTTCAGGATTTTCCTGGTAGTATTTTTTTAGTTGGCTTATATCCGGAGCACCTCTATACCATGTGGTGTACGTTGCAAAAGGCTGTTCCAGATGTATATACATCCAGGTATTGTAGGATACTACCAATACTGGGTCGTCTTTCTGACTGCGTGCTTTTATATAATCTAAATCGTTTATTGTTTTATTGTAGATATCATAATCTTCCCCAGACATATATAAGCATTTATAAGGACCTAATGTAGCTTTAGCGGCATCTTTCATAGGGAGCTGACCATACATATAGAAAAGTCCGTGAAATACAATCTGCAAACAAAAGCCTACAATAATTATATTGCGAGAAAAATGATTTTTTGTTTTACCATCAATTGCTTCAGAAGTATCTGAAGAATCAGAACGCATTTCCTTCCATAAATCCATTGCAAAAAATACGCCTGCAACATTATTCACCACAAGTACAATTCCAATTGTAGCCCAATGTGTATCTGCGGCAAGATATTGAATAAAGGTAGCGATTGAGCTTGGAATGAACATACAGTAAAACAAAACCTTGTTTTTCTTTTCCGTTAACAAATAGCACACAAGTGAAATCGCAGAGAACGGAAGGGAAATGGCACAAATGTAAATATCTGCTGACAATAACACCATAACAATGAACAATATGGACCATAATACTGAAGCAGATAAATAACCAAAACGATGCGTATTGTGTTTCTTCTTTGTATCAAACAACAAAACTGCAAATATTGCCGGCAATATCCAAGGCATACCTAAATTAGCTTTACTGAAATACTCAAGTGTTTTTATGAACTTTGAAAAAACAGATTTAGAAGCAATATCATATTCACTACTGCCTAAAAGATTTTCTAAATTGTCTCCAAGAGAATTCAAGGTTGCACCTGTTGAAAGGAAGAAAACAACTGCAATAATACCGACTATGACAATTCCGCATGTAACCCACAAAACAGCTTCTTTTGTAAAAAAGCAGTTGTAGCTTTCCAAATCAGGAAAAGAATCGATTAATTGTTGTTTTTGTTTCTTTTGTTCCCTTTTTTGTCTTTTTATAAGCTTCTTTTCTTTTTTTATAGGTTGAAAAGTCTTTATTGCAATTGTTCTTTTTATTATTTTGTGTCGCTGTGTCCACAAAGCACACACTAAGAGATATAACACAAATGCAAAACAAAAAATCGGATTGCATACACAACAGCATGCGAAGCAAATACCTGCAAAAATATAAAATTGAACAGATTTTTTCTCATAGATTGAAATAAGACAAAGGCATAATAACAGCAAAAACACAACATACATTGACTGGTAACTTATTGCCTGAATTCTATATGATATTTGTATGTAAAACATCATGGATGCCATAACAGTCCATTTTCCGTATTTTCTGAAAAAACGATATATTACTACAGCTATTGTTGTATGAATCAAAAGATATACGCATCTTAAAAAGATAAATATACCTTCTGTTGAACCTTTGATGGCAGTCCAGATATATACCGGTAACCAGGAAAACAATGATGAAAACTGTGTAAGATGCCACTCGTGTTGAACTAAACTATCGCCATTCACAAGGCGAAGGGGAATTGACACATAAAAACTTTCATCCTGAGAAAACGGAACAACAAAAAGAAAAAAGATATGAATTAATGATACCAATAACAAAGACACAACAAACAAAAAATCTGTGCTTTTTATTTTTTTCATCGTAAGCACCTTCTAAAAATCCAGTATATCTGCTGATAATTTTAACATAAAACACTATTCAAGTCAAACCCACAATCATAGCTCTGCTTAATAGTAATAATCAGTATAAAACACTTGATATTAGACATCCTCTTATGATATAATATATCTTAATAATATCTTGGAGATGTATGCGATGAGCAGAGTAATGTTGCTGTATCCCCCTGGAAAAGCATATCAACGAAGTGAAGACCGAGCACAATGCAACCTTGATGAATCAGCGGTTGCCACTATTCACGCATGTAATGATTTAGGCTATGCTGCTGCAGTTCTGAGAAATCGCAACTATGATGTTTTTTTGAGGGACTATCAGACCGAAAAAACAAGCCTTGAAGAAGTTAAGGCTGATATATTGAGCTTTTCTCCGGATATAATTGTTGTGAGCACAACCAATGCAACAATTCTCAGCGACCTGGAGTTTTTAGGTTGGATAAAACAATTTCATCCTTGCGAATTCATTATAAAAGGCGCCATTTTCTTCAACACACCAACTGAAATCCTTGAAACACTTGATTTAGGTAATGTCAATTATCTTATCGGTGGAGAAATCGATACAATTATTGGTGATTTAGTTGATTGTATTGTTTCGGGAAATGATACTTTTGACAATATTCCGGGAATTATATACAAAAAAGACGGTGAATTTAGAAAGACAGACTTTACTTGCTGGTTCGAGGATTTAGACAGCATTCCTTTTCCTGCAAGAGACCTTATGAAAAATGAATTATACCCGAGACCTGATACAGGTGAACCTATGGCAACTATTCAGGTGTCCCGTGGTTGTCCTGCAGGATGTACATATTGTCTTACTCCGATAATTTCAGGAAAAACCGTAAGAAAAAGAAGTGTCGAAAACATCTTTGCTGAATTGGAAGAATGTTATTATAAATACGGCATCAAGAACTTTTTCTTCAAGGCAGATACATTTACTATTGATGCACAGTGGGCGTCAGCCTTATGCGACTTGATTATCAATTCGGATTTACACGGGAAAATCGAATTTACAGCCAATTCAAGAGTAAAACCACTGGAATTCGATTTGCTTAAGAAATTAAAAGAAGCAGGTTGTTTTACAATAGCTGTGGGTTTCGAAAGTGGAAGCAACGATACTCTTAAGAAGATAAAAAAAGGCACAACAAGAGAAGATAATCTTCGTGCTGCAAAGCTTATCAAAAAAGCAAAACTTCCACTTTTTGGTTTCTTTATGATTGGTTTTCCTTGGGAAACAAAGGATGATATCATAGAAACTCTTGAATTCATTTTTGATGTTGACCCCGATTTTATAGAAGTACATATTGCAATGCCTTATTTTGGTACTGACTTATATTCTCAATGTCAAAAGTACAACACAATTAATGCCGCTGCTTGGGGAAATGATTATTTTTCACCCAACACTATCGGTACACAATCTGTGTCTATGGATGAAATTATGAAAATCAAAAACAAGTATTTGCTTAAATTTTATTTGAGGCCAAAATACTTGATTAAAAAAGTGCTTTATTGTATCTCTAAACCCGTTATATTAAAGAACTACATAAAGCATGGTATAAAATTGTTAAAGACAATATTCAGAAGAAAATAACAGGTGATAAATGATGTGCAATAATAAAAAGCACGTATCAATAGTTGTTCCTATTTACAACGAAATTTCTATGATAGAAGAGATTTATGACAGAATCAGTGCTGTATTCAAGAAACTAGAAAACTACACATATGAAATCGTGTTCTTCGATGACGGCTCAACTGATGGCACACGGGATGCTATTGAAAATCTCAGTTCTCAACACAGTGAAGTCAAAGCTGTATTCTACACAAGAAATTTCGGTTATCTCAGAAGCACTTTTTACTGTATGCAACAAGCAAAGGGAGATTGTGCCATTATTATCCATGCTGACTTGCAGAATCCTCCTGAGATTATTCCTGAATTCCTTGAAAAGTGGGAAAAGGGTGTTCAGGTCGTTCTTAGTGTGAAAAATCAAAGCGGAGAAAACAAATTTGTCTATTTTTTGAGAACAATATTCTATTTTGTAATGATTAAAATATTCGGTGTGAATATGTACCCTCACGCTACGGAATTTGAATTGTTTGATAGAAGTTTTATTGAAGTTCTTAAAAAGATAAAAGTTAATAACCCTTTTTTAAGAGGTATTGTCACTGAGTATGCATCAAGTATTGATTTTGTTTACTATATTCAGGATGCAAGAAAAAAAGGAAAATCCAAATTTAATGTTAATAAATACTATGACTTTGCAATTTGTGGCATTACACAGCATTCCAATCGTTTCCCGAGAAAAATGATTTTTGCTTGTGTAATTGCACTCATAATTATGCTTTTAGAATTTTGCCTTGTTGCAATTCCGAATTTCTTAGGAACGGATATGCTCAGTATTGCAAACTCTGTAATTTCAAGATGTATTTTGGCAGCAGTTTTAATTGTAATTATGTTTGTTGCAATTTTATTGGAATATGTTATTTCCATTAAGAATAACATTGACGAAAAACCATTGGTTGTAGAAGAAAAAAGAATTAACTACTAAGATATAAAAATGTAAAGAAGAGATTTTAATGGTTGGTGTAATATTGGCAGCGGGCGACGGTAAGCGTCTAAAAGACAGCAGAAATGAAGATTGCTGCAAACCACTTATAAAACTTAATGAAAAACATTTAATAACCTACGCTTTGGATAATTTGGTACAGTTGAAAATTTCTGAGGCTTATATTGTCATCGGCAAAGAAGGTGCTTTGATTAAAAGTGCTATCGGTAATGAATATAAAGGTATAAATATTCATTATGTTTATCAATATGAACAAAAAGGATTAGTAAACGCTCTTGTTCAGTCACTGAAAGTTATTGACTGTGATGAAACTGTAATATTACAGTTGTCTGATGAGATTTTTATCGATTTAGACTTCAAATCAATTCAGAATGCACTTGAAATAACAGCTTTTGACTTCTATTGTGGTATAACACCTGAAGAAAACGAAGAAAAAATCAGAAATAATTTTTCTGTAGAAACTGATAATGAATCTTTAATTATAAAATGCACAGAAAAGCCTAAAGTTGTCATTAATAATATAAAGGGTACAGGATTCACGATTTTTAGTGGCAAGGCACAGAAAGTTATAAAAGAAATCTACGAATCAGAATCCGGTAAACTTTATGATTTATGTGACTGTTTTAATTATTTGGCAGCAAATCATCGTGGGTTAGCATTTTCTGTTGCAAAAAAAGAGTTTAACATCAATACTGTTTCAGATTTAACAGAAGCAGAAAGATTTTTGACTAATAATCTTTATTAAGATAAACCTATTATCAACTTTAATCGATAATGATTCACCAATGGGGATGTAAGAATCCTCGGTGAAGTTTTTATAAGAGCAATAAAAAGCGTTGCAAGAGGGAGTGGCGAATTCCCAAATGCAACGCTTGAATTTTGTAAATGGCTTAAATGCTATATAAAACAACGATACCACTACTGGCACAAATTGTATCAATAGTGGTATCTGATTTGGTTGCGGAGGGAGGACTTGAACCAACGGTCTTGCCAAATTCTCTGCGGAGAATTTGTCTTCGGTCACCTCGCGGCTCTGACAGTCCACTGGACTGTCATTCACTTCCGCTCGGTCGTTCGCTTCGCTCTCTACCTTCGACTTATTCGCCCTTCGGGCTCATAACCCGACGAGCGAAAATTAAATCTTTCTTTCATAATTAGAAACGAAAAAAGACACCCTTGCAGATGTCTTTTCTCATTTCTGGTTGCGGAGGGAGGACTTGAACCAACGACCTTCGGGTTATGAGCCCGACGAGCTACCAACTGCTCTACTCCGCGATATTTACTTGTGCTCTCAAAGAGTGCTTTATAATAATACACTTTGAATGCATATTTGTCAAGTACTTTTTTACTATTATATGTGAAATGTTTTTATTTATTCGCTTTTTTTGAGGGCATTTCGTTCCAGAGAGTGAAACCTAAAATCAAGATACCACCTAAAATCTGCATTAAAGTCATTTTTTCATTGAGAATCACAACCGACACCAAAACTGCTACCAGAGGGTCAATATAACTTAAAATTGCGGCTTTTTGTCCCGGCAATTCTTTAAGCGATGAAAAATAAAGACAATATGTAATACCTGTGTGAATAATGCCGACTATTAGCAAGCACACCCAGCCTTTTGTGTTGAGAGACTGAAGATTTACGCCATCTGTCAATGCCACATAAGGCACAAGCACAATTATAGCTGCGATAAACTGCAAAAATGTTCTGTGTATTCCGTCAACATTTTTGATAAATTTATTTACAAGAATAACTGTTGCATAAAGGGATGCTGCGCCAAGTCCGAACAAAATACCTTTGATATGGCTCTCCCCTTGGCTTATGTCCCCTATTCCTGTTATAAGCACGATACCAAGAGTTGACATAACAAAACAAATCCATTGCTTTGCTTTCATTTTTTCTTTAAAGAGTATAGGGCACGCGATTGTGACGATTACTGGTGCGAAATAATAACTTAAAGTTGCAACTGACACGGTGGTATATTTATATGCTTCAAAGAGCAATATCCAGTTAAAACCCATTGCAACACCTGACAAAATAAGCAACGGTATTTCTTTTTTAATTTTAGAAAATGGGATTTTTTGTTTTGTTACACCTAGAAAAGAGCCAATTAGAATCATAGCGAGCACTGCTCTGTAAAGAGCAATCTCACCTGATGGCAAGCCGATATTTCGCACAAAAAGACCGATTGTGCCAAAAACTGACATTGAGATTATTAACATTGTTCTTGCACTAAATGTGTTTTTCATAAACAATCTCCCAAAAATGTGATAAGGGTATTTTATTGCAAAATCCTTTTTTCGTCAATATCTACATAAAACAGATTTGTTTTTCTATGTTGAAATGATTTCGGCATCATTGACTTTACTATACTAAAGTGATATGATAGTTATAATAAAACTTTTAGGGGGATTTTTATGAAAAAGTGTTTATCTGTTTTATTGTGCTTGATTATGCTTGTTTCTGGGATAATGTGCTTTTCAGTAAGTGCATCTGCTGAAGAAGATTATTATCCAAGAGTTGCTATCAGCGACTCAACACGTAATCAGGACTTTTATGTTGGCGATACGGTTGAAATTGTCATTTTATATGAACAACTTTGGAAACAGCAATATCTTTCAGCATATGTTTATGATTCTAACAACAGGCTTGTAGCTAGTATTGAAGATATTTCTATTTATCACGATAATTATGATATTTATACTCACTATATTGATTGGGATACTAGAAATTATCCTACAGGCAATTATACAATAGAGGTTTATCTCGGATTCTCTATAGACGGTGAATATTACGAATCAAATTATTATGACGAATGCGTAGTCACCTTAAAAAATCCAAACCAAAAACCGTCAAATGGTTGGAAATTACTCAATGGCAAATGGGTTTATTATAAAGACGGCAAAAAGGTCATGAACCAATGGATGAGAGACTCTAAAGGTTGGTGCTATCTCGGTAACGATGGTTATATGGTTACAAACAAATGGGTTAAAGATAGTGTTGACTTTGTTTATGTTGGCTCAAACGGTTATATGTTAACTAATCGTTGGGTTAAAGATGATTATGGTTGGGCTTATGTTGGCCCAAATGGTTATCCAATGAGAGAATGTTGGATGAAAGATAGCACTGGTTGGTGTTATCTTGATGCAGAAGGTTATATGGTAACAAGCTGTTGGATAAAAGACAGCGCTGGTTGGTGCTATGTTGACAGTAATGGTTATTGTGCATATAACAGATGGGTAAACGACGGCACAGGTTGGTGCTATGTTAACAACAGTGGCCACAAAGTTACAAACACATGGGTCAAAGACTCAAAGGGTTGGTGCTATTTAGGTGAAGACGGCTATGCTGTTACTAACTGTTTCAAAAAAGATAGCGTTGGATGGTGTTATCTCGATTCAGAAGGTAGCATGGTGAGAAACACTTGGGTAGAACTTGACGGTGCTTTCTACTATATCAACGCAAACGGTTACAGAGTTGCTAACACATGGAAACACGACGGTACAGGTTGGCGTTATCTTGGTGCTGACGGCAAAGCGGCAACTGAAAAATGGGTTAGAGACTCAAAAGGTTGGTGCTATTTAGGTGAAGATGGCTATGCTGTTACTAATTGTTTCAAGAAAGACAGCATCGGTTGGTGCTATCTTGATGACAATGGAAGCATGGTGAAAAACGACTGGGTTAAGGTTGACGATAACCTCTATTATCTTGATTCTAACGGATACAGAGTAACTGGTAATGTCACAATCGATGGTGTTGATTATTTCTTTAACGAAGATGGTGCTTTAGTACTTAACCCCGAAACACCTGAAGAATCTGAAACACCTGAAGAGCCTATTATTCCTGAAGAATAATTAATTTTGTTATAAAATAAAAAGCGTCTGACTTATAAAGCCAGATGCTTTTTGTTGTGTTTTTATATCGTTTATGATATTATTTAAATATTGTAAAAATTTATGAATGGTGGTGTAGATATGTTCAAAAATCTTTTAGAAACTGAATCAAGTTGGGATTTTTTACAGAGCACTACCCTACCCATTGTGATTTACGGCACAGGCAATGGTGCTGATAGAGTATTCGATGAATTTGAAAAACTAAAAATTTCTATTTCTGCCGTTTGTGCAAGTGATGGCTTTGTGAGAAATCGCAGTTTTCGTGGATTTCAAGTGAAACCCATATCACAAATTGAGAATGAATATGAAGATTTTGTGATTGTACTTTGTTTTGCAAGTCCATTAGCAGAAGTTATTGATAATATTAAGGCTTTATCAAAGCGACATCAGGTTATAATGCCGTCCGTCCCCGTTTTTGGTGACAATATTTTCAATAAAGACTTTTTAGAAAAGCATATTGCCAAGATTAAATTAGCCTATTCTCACCTTGCAGATGAGCAATCAAGAAAAGTTTTCGAGAATATCATAAAGTTTCAGATTACCGGTGATTTAAATTACTGTTTTAATTGTGAAACAGACAAGGACGAAGCCTTTTCTATCTTAAAATTGGGTGAAAATGAGAGTTTTCTTGACCTTGGTGCTTATCGTGGAGATACGATTGAAGAATTTTTGCGATATGCAAAATCCTATGAAAAAATCATTGCAGTTGAGCCTGACACAAGAACATTCAAAAAGTTGCAAGCATATTGCGAAGAACTTAAAAATTGCAAAGCACTTAACAATGTAATTTGGTCCGAAAACTGTGTCCTAACCTTTGATGGCAACAAGGGGCGCGGTGCTTCGGCAAATAAAAAAGGTGAAGAAAAACAGGCACTCTGTGTTGACTATATCACAGAAAAATATGGTGATTTCTCATATTTCAACATTGACATTGAGGGTGCAGAGAGTGAAATGCTCAAAGGTGCTTTTAAGTCTTTACAAAATACGCCAAAACTTTGTATGGCTGTTTATCATAGAAGCGAAGATATATTTACTCTTGTAAACAGGGTTAAAGAAATAAATGCTGATTACAAAATTTATCTTCGTCATCACAAGCACATCTCATTTTGGGATACTAACATTTATTGTATTTAGGTGAAATTATGGATATAAAACTTGTTGCAACAGACCTTGATGGTACATTTTTAAACAGCAATCATTTGACAATTCCGCAAGAGAATATTGATGCATTCAAAAAGGCTCACGAAATAGGTATAAAGGTTGCAGTCGCAAGTGGAAGAACAAAAATTCTTGCTGACAATGTTTCAGAACAGTTGCCTTTTCTCGATTATCTCATAACTTCAAACGGTGCAGTCACTTATGATTTGCATACAGGACAAGTTGTTTGTTCAACACTTATGAGCAACACTCAATCTGTTGAGATTTTCAACATTCTCAAGGATTATAATCTGATTTATGAAATCTATTATAAGGGCGATTGCTATATGAACGAGAAAAGCTATGCTATGTTTGATGGTGAACACGTGCCACCACATATTCACGACTTACTTAAAGATTTCATTAAACCTGTCCCTGACCTTGCAAAACTCATTGGTAGTGACGGCATTGAAAAGCTCAACATTCTTTCTCTCACAGGTGAAGAAAGAATCGAAATTGAAGAAAAAATCGGCAAAACTTGTGATGTTGCCTTTGCATCTTCATTCCCTATTATTAAAGGTGCTAACGGGAACCTTGAAATGACTGACAGAGAAGCTACAAAGGGCTTTGCAATTAAAGGCTTGGCAGACGCACTCGGCATTAGCAAAGAAAACATTATGTGTTTCGGTGATGGCGAAAATGACTGTTCAATGCTTCAGTTTGCCGATTACTCTTTCGCTATGGCAAACGGCACAGACCTTGTGAAATCCACTGCAAAATATGTAACAGACACCAATGATAACGGTGGTGTTGCAAAAGCTATCAACAAATATGTGTTTGGTGAATGATATGGATATTAAAGAATTTAAAGGTGCTATTTTCGACCTTGACGGCACACTTCTTGACTCAATGCACATTTGGCACGATGTGGACGAAGAATTTTTCAGAAGACGCAATTTAAAGGTCACACCTGAATATATTGAAGTTATTAAAAATATGCACTTAAAAGCTGCTGCAGTCTATACAAAAGAGAAATATAACATCAAAGAAGATATTGACGAAATCGTTGACGAATGGCTCGACCTTTGTAGGCAGGGTTATCTCAATGATGTTGATTTGAAGCCGGGCGTATATGAGTATCTTAAAATGCTACACGACAAAGGGGTTAAAATGTCTTTTGCGACGGCAAGTGAAAAGATAGTGTGCGAAGGTACTCTCAAAAAACATGGTATTTTTGATTTCTTCGACACCTTTGCCTATGTCAGTGAAATCAACATCGGCAAAACCGAGCCTGATATTTATCTTCTCGCCGCCCAGAGAATGAGTGTTGCTCCTGAAGATTGCATTGTTTTTGAAGACATTATTGAGGGTCTTTGTGGTGCTAAAAAAGGAAATTTCACAGTTTGTGGTGTATATGACAAAAGTTCTGCAGATGACACCGATAAAATCAAAGAAGTTGCTGACTATTACATAAAATCATTTGAAGAATTGCTTTAATCGTCTTTACAAATACACAAAAAAGTTATATTATATAGATAATAGAATTTTGAAAATTTTTAAGAAAGAAGAATGATATATGGAAAAAACAGTTTTAGTTGAAACAAGCGCTAGACACGCTCACATTTCACAAGAACACCTTGAAATCCTTTTCGGTGAAGGATATGAACTCACAAAGAAAAAGGACCTTTCACAACCAGGTCAATATGCTTGTGAAGAAAGAATCGCAGTAATCGGCCCTAAAGGTCAGTTCCCAGGTGTTTCAATTCTTGGTCCCGTTAGAACTGCAACACAGGTTGAAATTTCTGCTTCAGACGCTCGTTCAATCGGCGTTCAGGCAGTTGTTAGAGAATCAGGCGACATTGCAAACACACCAGGCTGCAAAATCGTTGGTCCTAAAGGCGAAATCGAAATCGAAAACGGCGTTATCGTTGCAAAGAGACATATTCATATGACTCCAGACGATGCAGAAAAATATGGTCTCGTTGACAAACAGGTTGTTGAAGTTAAGGTTCCATCTGCTGACAGAACACTCACATTCGGTGATGTTGTTGTTCGTGTTCATCCTAACTTTGCACTTGCAATGCACATTGATACAGACGAAGCAAATGCTGCACTTTGCGCACCTGGCACAATGGGTGTTATCCTTTAATTTAATACACAAAGCATTATGGCACTTTCCTTATGGAGAGTGCCATTTTTTTGTTTAAATATACAAATTTGAATTTGTCGGGGAGATTTAAAACAATGTAGGGCGGGGGCTTGCTCCCGCCGAACCTGATTATCATATGCACTTCAAACGGCGGGAGCAATCCCCCGCCCTACGCTTATCATATTAACTATCCCGACAAACCACAATTTATTTTACACTTCTTTTCTCTTTTGAATATAAAAAACAATTGGTTTTTGTGGTGTTTCTTCTTGCAACTTTTTTCTTGTTGCGAAATTATAATAACTATATTTTGACATCTGTTTATATGGCAAAACATAGAAAACAGGTAAAACTAAAACGCATGACAAAACCCAACCCCAGAAAGAAACATTATAAAAAGAAAAGTTTAAACACTTGCCATTCATCATTTCGATACATTTTTGAAAGACTATGAGAGAGTCTTTTTCGTCCGTTTCAAAGGCTATCGGGTAGCACATTGAATATCTTTTGAGAGTTACAAAAAGAAAAAATGAGCCGATAAGAAACAGAATAAATGCTGAAATTATGAGTGTGAGTGCAATATTTCGGCTGAATTCGTCACTATTCCAATAGTAATATAGAGTAAAAGAAACAGAAACACAGGGGGCAAAATAAAGAGCACCCCAAGCAACAGACAAATACAGTTTTAAAATATCAGTTGTAAGCAATGTGCAGATTTTTTTGAAACTTAGTTTTTTTATTGAAGAAAAATACGATATATCCCCTTTTCGACTTTTGAGATAATAAAAATTATGAGTAAAAAATGTTGCTATTCGCCAAATCAACAAAGACAAGCATACACTTAAAGTGAATAGTGTCGCGCGAAGATAGACAGCATAAGATGGTTTAAGATGTAAAAAACTAAAATTCATATCTTTTAACATAAAATACAAATAATAATTCAAAGCACCAAGCAAAATAATAGTTACATAGGGCAAAATGGACACCAAAAAGCATTTGAAATGACATTTGACAAGATGCTTTTTCGCATTAAGTTTAATGTAAGATGTATTCATAAAAATTGCTCCTTTCTGAATTATTATTGACAACAAAATTTCAAAATAGACCGTTAAGGAGGCAAAATTATGTGTGGCATAGTAGGTTTTGTAGGCGAAGAACAGGCTACACCTGTTCTTTTAGAAGGGCTTCGTCGCCTTGAATATCGTGGATATGACTCGGCAGGTATCGCTGTTCGTGACAAAGATGTTACAGTTATCAAAGAAAAGGGACGCATCCAAAATCTTCAAAAACTTGTTGATAGTGAGAATCCACAGGGCACAATCGGTATTGGTCACACCCGTTGGGCAACTCACGGTGCACCAGACCAGATTAATGCACACCCTCACAAGTCAATGAATGATATTGTGACACTTGTACACAACGGAATTATTGAAAATTATATTGAACTAAAAGAAGATTTGATTAGCAAAGGATATGAGTTTAAATCACAGACAGACACCGAAGTTATAGCGCAGCTTTTTGATTCTTTATTTGATGGTGATGCACTCACGACACTCATTAAAACTTCACAGAAATTAGAGGGCTCTTATGCCGTTGCAATGCTTGTAAAAGGTTATGACGACACAGTTTTCGCAATGAAAAAGGATAGTCCTATGATTGTGGGCAAGGGTAAAAATCAAAACTATCTTGCGTCTGATATTCCTGCAATTCTCCCATATACTCGTGAATGCTATATTGTAAATGACGGTGAATTTATTGAAATCACAAAAGACGAAATCAAAGTTTATGACGAGTGTGCAACGCAAAAAGAATGTGAAATACAAACCATAAATTTAAGCATTGATGCTGCTGAAAAAGGTGGATATGATTTCTTTATGGCAAAAGAGATTTTTGAGCAACCAAAAGCAGTTAAAGACACCATATCCCCTTTAATCAAAGATGGCAAAATCTTTCTTCCTTTTGAATTTCCACATAACTTTATTAAAGACTTAAAGCGTATTTATATTGTTGCTTGTGGTAGTGCTTATCATGTTGGAATGACTGCAAAATATATCATTGAAGATATGGCAAGAATACCTGTAACAGTTGATATTGCAAGTGAATTCAGATATAGAAACCCTATTATCGAAAAAGGTGACCTTTGCATTTTCGTCAGCCAGTCAGGTGAAACTGCTGACACTCTTGCATCTTTGCGAGAAGCAAAAAAGCGTGGCGCTTTCACTTTATCCATTGTTAATGTGTTATTCAGCACAATAGCCCGTGAGAGTGACGGCGTAATTTATACTAATGCAGGCGCAGAAATCGCAGTTGCAACCACAAAGGCATTTTCTGCACAGTTGGGTGTTTCTTATGTGCTTTCAGCTTATCTTGCACAGCAAAAGGGTCTTATGAATGACAACCAAATCAAGAGTTTTACGAATGAAATTCTTATGCTACCTGAAAAAATTAGCAATGCTTTGGGTTGTGACGAAATAACAAAAACACTTTCAAAACATATTGCAACAAAAGAGCACATTTTCTTTATCGGTCGTGGTATTGATTATCCCATTTGCCTTGAAGGGTCTCTCAAACTCAAAGAAATCTCATATATTCATTGTGAAGGATATGGTGCGGGCGAATTAAAGCACGGCACAATATCACTTATTGAACCAGGCACAGTTGTTATGGCTATTGCCACAGACGACTCTCTCTTTAGTAAGATGGTCGGGAATATCAAAGAAGTTCACGCTCGTGGCGCTTATGTGATTGCTGTAGTAAAAGAAGGCACAAAGGGTATCGAAGACATTGCAGACCAAGTGATTTTTATACCCGACGCACAGAGATATTTAACACCGTCTCTCACAGTTATTCCTTTGCAGTTGCTTGCATATCACACAACTACCCAAAAAGGATTTGATGTTGACAAGCCAAGAAACCTTGCAAAGAGCGTTACGGTTGAATAATTACAAAATAGAATTTGTCGAACAAAATTTTAATATGCTTTTTATTTAAATTAAAACTCCCGTTTAGAGTTTCAGTATTTGGTAATACTTTTATTGAAACTATATTCGGGAGTGGTTTTTTTGCAATTTACGAGAGTTGAAATTTGTGGTGTAAATACAACAAAACTTAAGGTTTTAAAAGAAGCAGAAAAAATGGCGTTACTAAAAAAAATCAGAGAAACGGGAGATGAAAAAGCCCGTCGGGAATTAGTTGAAGGTAATTTGCGACTTGTTTTGTCGGTTATTCAAAGATTCGCAAATCGTGGTGAAAATCCCGACGACTTGTTTCAGGTTGGGTGCATTGGACTCATTAAAGCAATCGACAATTTTGATATTACACAAAATGTGCGATTTTCAACCTATGCTGTACCTATGATTATCGGTGAAATTCGTCGATATTTAAGAGATTACAACACAATCAGAGTCAGTCGTTCACTTCGTGATACCGCATATCACGCAATGCAGATTAAAGAGCGAATACAAAATGATTTGGGACGTGATGCCACCATTGAAGAAATCGCAAAAGAAATGGAAATCGAGCCCGTTGATGTGGTTTTAGCCTTAGAAGCAATCGTTGAGCCCATATCCCTTTATGAACCCGTTTATTCTGACGGTGGTGACACAATTTATGTTATGGACCAAGTTGGAAGTTCGGAGAGTGATGACGATTGGCTCAATGAAATATCAATTAAAGAAGCAATTAAAAATCTTGGTGAGCGCGAAAAACAGATTTTAAATCTCCGTTTTATGCAGGGCAAGACTCAGATGGAAGTTGCAGAAGAAGTGGGAATAAGCCAAGCACAAGTGAGTCGTCTCGAAAAAGGTGCAATCAAGAAAATTAAAGAAAGTTGATAATATCCCCCCACCCTTGCATATTATATTGCAGGGGTGTTTTCATATATGAATTGTTTTGTTACAGATATGAGAGAGAAAGAAGTTATAAATTTATCGGACGGTTGCAGACTCGGTAATGTTTGTGATGTTGAAATTGACACTTGCTCAGGATGTCTTATTTCGATTATAATCTGGGGCAAGTCAAAATGCTTTGGATTACTTGGCAAATACCAAGACATTAAAATTTGTTGGAATGATATTAAAGTCATTGGGGATGACACGATTTTAGTGGATTTTGATTGTCCCCCAGAATGTAAAAAATGCTCTAATCCCGGACTATTTGAAGCACTTTTCGGGCATAAATAAAGCAACTTGAAAATCATATATTTATGTGATACAATTACAATATAAATGTATCGGAGTGTGAAAGTTATGGATAAAAACAGAGTCAGACTTGATATTTGTGGTGTTAAATATTTTATTTGCACAGACGAGAGCGTTGAGCACACAGAAGAATTAGGTCAGTTAATTGATAAAAAGATGTCTGAAATTTTAAAGGCAACATCTTTTATTTCTGCTAATCAAGCAGCTGTGCTTGTTTCTCTTGACCTTGCTAATGAGCTTTCAAAGGCACAGGCAGAGACTGAAAATTTCCGTAATCAAATTAAAGAATATCTTGAAGATGCTGCAAAGGCTAAATCTGAAAGAGATTATTATAAGCGTGAGCTTGAAAGAATCAAAACAGAGGCAAAATTCAAGAATGACCAGATAAATCTTTTCGCAAAATCCGAAAAAGCTAATGACGGAGAAATTGATGAATAAAGTTGAAATTCTTGCTCCCGTTGGTAGCGAAGAAACCCTTAAAGCCGCAGTGCTGAGTGGTGCTGATGCGGTGTATTTAGGTATGGGCAATTTCAACGCGCGAAGAAATGCCCAGAATTTTACTGACGAGCAAATTGAAAACGCAATTAAATATTGTCACAGCAGGGGTGTTAAGGTACATATTACTCTTAACACCCTTATTAAAGACTGCGAACTTTCAGATGTTATTGATACCATCAAGAAGATTTGCAGTTCTGGTGCTGACGCCATTATTATTCAGGATTTGGGTGTTGCAAGACTTGTTCGTGAAATTTGCCCTGACATAGAAATGCACGCGTCAACACAGTTAAGTGTGGGCACTTTAGAAGGTCTTAAAGTTCTCAAAGAATTGGGATTTTCTCGTGCAGTTCTCCCAAGAGAACTAAGCTTTAACGAAATCAAAGAGCTTTGCAAAGAGTCCCCTATTGACCTTGAAGTGTTTATTCACGGTGCACTTTGTATGTGTGTTTCAGGTCAATGTCTTATGAGTGCAGTATTGGGCTCACGAAGCGGAAATCGCGGTCTTTGTGCTCAACCTTGTCGTTTACCTTTTAAAGTAGAAAACGGCACAGGACGCGATTTAAGCCTTAAAGATTTATCTTTAATTGAGCATATCCCCGAGCTTTCAAAAATGGGTGTTTGCTCATTCAAAATCGAAGGCAGAATGAAACGCCCTGAATATGTGAGCGCTGCAGTTAAGGCTTGTAAAAAATCGGTAAGTAATGAATATAACTTTGATATTCAAAAAGATTTAAGCGACCTTTTCTCTCGTTCAGGCTTTACCGATGGTTATTATCAGGACAAACTTGGTCGAGATATGTTCGGCTACCGCGAAAAAGAGAATGTTCAGTCGGCTACAAAGGATTTACTTAATAAATATTCGATAAATTATGAAAAAGAATTGCCACGATATGACATCAGCTTTAAATTCCGTGGCAAAATCGGTGAAAAGGCAACACTCACGGCAAAATATGAAAATCATATTGCTATGGTAGAAAGTGATATGCTTTGTGAAGCACCGATAAACAGACCGATTGCAGAAGGTAGAATTGTTGATGCACTCAAAAAATGTGGTGGCACACAATTCAATGCAACAAGTGTTGAAATCAAGGGTGAAATTGACTATTCACTCCCCGTTTCTGCGCTTAACGGGATGCGAAGAAAGGCTCTTGCATTTTTGACACAATCAATTCTCGGTGAAAGTGAGAGAAGCATAAACGAGCCGTCTATTCCGTCAAATATAGAATCAAATGACGATAGAATGCTCTATCTAAGATTTGACAATGTTGGGCAAATCCCTGAAAGCGCAAAAGAGCATATTGTTTTTGTGCCACTTGGTACAGATGACGAAATCGTTAAAGAAAATGCCTATGGTGTAGAATTACCACACGGAATGTTTGGTAATTCTCAAAAGGTTGAGAAAATGCTCTCAAATTCTTCTGCATATTTTGTGCTTTGTCACACTCTTGATGCAGTTGCAGTTGCGAAAAAATGTGGCAAAAAGGTGGTTGCTTCACCTTCACTTAATATTCTCAACTCACATTCAATGGATATGGCAAAATCGCTTGGAATTG
The DNA here is from genome assembly GCA_937896885.1 of uncultured Clostridia bacterium. Classification (GTDB taxonomy): domain Bacteria; phylum Bacillota; class Clostridia; order Oscillospirales; family Acutalibacteraceae; genus Fimenecus. Next base: position 24,212 of record CALBNX010000009.1, on the reverse strand, counting down.
ACGAAGTAATTATCTCAAATGAATGTACCCTTGATAATTTCAAAAATATTTCTGCACCGACACCTAAGGGAATTACCGTTTACGGCAGAATTCCACTTATGCTCACAAGAAATTGTCCTGTAAAAAATGGCAAGAGCTGTGCTGAGTGCAAGAGAAACAGTGAGATAACAGATAGAATGGGTATTAAATTCCCTGTGAAATGCTTTATGGGATATTCTGAAATTCTCAATTCACGACCAATTTATATGGGTGACAGAATGAGAGAAATCCCACCTGCTGATATTTTATTCTTTAACTTTACAACCGAGTCAACAAGAGAAGTTAAAGAGATTTTAGACGCTTATGAAAAAGAGAAAAAGCCACAGATTGAATTTACCCGTGGACTTTTATATAGAGGTGTTGAATAATGGAAACTTTGAAAATAAAGAAAGTTAGAGAAAATGCGAGAATTCCAACTCGTGCAACCACAGGCAGCGCAGGTATGGACCTTTATGCTTGTATTGACGAGCCAATTACTCTCAAAAAAGGCGACAAAGCGATTATTCCAACAGGTATTGCAATAGGTCTTGACGACCCACACTATGCGGCATTTATCTATGCACGAAGTGGACTTGCTATCAAACACGGAATCGGACTTTTAAACTCTGTTGGTGTTATTGACAGCGATTATCGTGGTGAAATTTGTGTTGGTGTTATAAAGCAGACTGACCCTGAATACACCATCGAGCCATTTGAGAGAATTGCACAGATGGTAATTGAGCCTGTAGAATTGCCAGAAATTATTGAAGTAAATGACCTTGACGACACAGACCGAGGTAGTGGTGGATTTGGCTCAACAGGAACAAAATAAAACGCAAGAACTCAAAAACTAAAAAAAGCAAAACAAAAAGCAGTCCTTATGGACTGCTTTATTTTATTTCTTCATACATTTCACTTGCACTCTGCTTTGTTGCGTGTTCGGTGACGGTGAGAACTTTATATTTTGTCACTTTTTCGCCGAATGTGATTTCAAGGATATCCCCTTCTTTAACATCATAAGATGCCTTAACCACACGACCAGCCACACTCACCTTGCCTGCGTCACAGACTTCGTTTGCAACTGTTCTTCTTTTTATTATTCTTGATACTTTTAAATATTTGTCTAATCGCATTGTGGAATCCCTCCACCATCTTCGATGGTCCCCCTCCCTTTAACAAGGGAGGTAATCAAAAAAATAGGGAGCCGAAAACGACTCCCTGTTTTACAAAAGTTTAATTATTTAACTGCTGCTTTAAGAGCTGCACCTGCTTTGAAAGCTGGAACTTTTGTTGCTGGAACTGTCATTGTTTCGCCTGTTCTTGGGTTGCGAGCTGTCTTAGCGTTTCTTGCTCTAACTTCGAATGTACCGAAACCGATGAGCTGAACTTTGTCACCCTTTGCAAGAGCGTCTGTAACTGATGCGAAAACTGCTGCTACTGCTGCGTCTGCGTCTTTCTTTGAAATGCCTGCTTTTGCAGCAACTGCTGCTACGAGTTCTGTCTTATTCATTTGTAATTCCTCCAAATAAAATTTTCTCTTTATTTATCCTAAAAAGGATTTAATCCTTTTTTGATACCTGTTTAGCTTTGTCCCAAAGTTTGTCAAGTTCTTCGAGACTTGTTTCTTTCATATCGAGCCCTTGCTCTTTTGCCATTTCTTCGACTTTCGAGAATCGGTCAATGAATTTATCAGTCGCACCTGTCAATGCTTCTTCACTATCAACCTTAATAAATCTTGAAACATTTACAACTGAAAAGAGCAAATCACCTAGTTCTTCGAGAACATTATCTTGTGCGCCCATTAAAACCGCTTCTTTAAGCTCTTGGAGTTCTTCGCTGACTTTTTCGAATGCGCCATCAACAGAATCCCAATCAAAACCGACCTTTGCGGCTTTTTTCTGGACCTTATCGGCTCTCATCAATGCCGGGAACTCACGTGGAATTGAAAGCATTGAGTCTGTCTGGCTCTTTTGCTTTTTAGTCTGTTTTTTAATAACATCCCAATTTTCTAAAACCTGCTCACTTGTTTCAGCATTAACATTGCCAAAAACATGTGGATGGCGCTCAATCATTTTCTTGCAGATTCCGTCAGCAACATCGCTCAATTCAAATGAGCCTTTCTCACGCTCAATCTGAGTGTGGAAAACAACCTGCAACAAAACATCGCCAAGTTCTTCTAAAAGCCCATCACGGTCATCTTTATTGATTGCCTCGATAACTTCATAAGTTTCTTCAAGAAAATCACGACGGATTGATTTGTGGTCTTGCTCTCTATCCCAAGGGCAACCTTCAGGTGAACGGAGAATTTCGACGATATCGACTAAATCGTTAATATCATAATTCTCTTTAAGCTGAAAGTTATCAATCATTCCTGTCACCCTTTACACTTCATTATTTTACTCTATAAATCCATATTTTGCAAGTATTTTTGCGATTTTTTCTCCCTTTGGAAGCATATTTACGTCATCTTTTGCTATTCCTTTGATTAAAAGCATAGAAATTAAGTAAACAAGACCACCAAAACCGATTCCCACACCTAAGCAGAGTATGGTTTTGAGTGAGTGACCTGCAAGTTGGAATTCAGGAATAAATCGGTTGCAAAGACCGAAGGATGTATAAGCGGCAAGTCCGCAAAGGACACCACAGAATGCAGGCTTTATGAACACAGATATGAAATTAAGTTTAATCTTTGCTGTGAATATGAGAGCGCCTAAATTGATGATTACAATAATTGCATAGCAGATAATTGTACCGATTACTGCGCCATTTACATTAATACTTGGAATTGCAACAAGAATATAGTTTGCAACAAGCTTTGCAATTGCACCCAAAGATAATGAAATGAGTGGGATTTTTGCACGGTCGAGTGCCTGAAGCATATTTGTCATTGGTTGTGACAAAGCCATTAAAAAAATTGAATAGCCATAAACAGCCATTACAGGTGCTGCAATAGATATACCTGCTGCTGAATTACCGCTACCATAGAATGCTGCAAGAATTGGTTGAGCGAGCACGCCCATACCGATTCCGCAAGGCATTGCGATAATCATTGTTACACGAAGCACGGATTCAATAGAAACTTTAATCTGTTTTTTATTCTTTATTGCCCATGCTGCTGAAAGAGCCGGAATTGCGCTTATCCCTAACGGCATTGTGATTGACGGAATCAAATTCTTAAAGTCCAAAGACAATGAATATGCACCATACAAGAAGTTTTTAACGTCAGCATCAAGCACATTTGCAAGTTCAACAGAATAGAGATTTCTTATATAATCCATATTATTCACAATCATATGTTCAAGTCTGTTTTGAATTGTGATTGCGTCGATTAAATTAGTGATACTGAACACCAATGAACTTGCCACAACAGGAATTGCAAAAGTAATAAGTTTCTTTGCAACAACGCTTGATTTCTCTGGCTTTGGTGCTGCTGCCAATTCTGATTTTGTGATATTATCCCCTTTAACTTTATAAAGGATAAAGAGATAAATCATACCAACAACTGTGCCGAGTGTTACACCTGCAGCTGCGGCGGCTGCGGCATAAGGATAAATTGCGCTTAATGCTTCTGTTTCATTTGCAACTGTTCTGCCGAAAACAGAAAGTCCTGCTTCAAAACGAGAATAGCCATAATTAATAACGAATTTTGCACAAACAAGCCCAAATGCCAATTTGCCAACTGCCTCAAAAACCTGTGAAATTGCAGTTGGTGTCATATTGCGAAGACCATTATAGTATCCACGATAACTTGACATTATGCAACAGAAGAAAATTGATGGTGTAATCACAAAAATTGCAGGAAGAACATCCATATTCTTTGCAGACAATGCATAAGGATATGCTAAAATCAGCATTGCCAAAGTGCCGAGAATACCCATAATCAAGAATAATCTCTTTGCAACTCTGTGTATGAGTTTAACATCTCTGAAATTACCCATTGCAAGTTGTTGTGAAACCATTTTTGAAATGGCAACAGGAAGACCTGCCATTGAGATTGTATAAATCGGGATATAAAGGTTATAAGCCGAGTCGAAATAACCACGTCCCACAGTACCAATCATATTGGAAAGTGGGATTTTATAAATAACGCCTATTACTTTAACTATGAGTGTTGCAAGGCTTAAAACCAATGCGCCATTTAAAAGACTTTGACTTTTTCTTTTCTTTTCTGCCAAGAGAGTAGCACCTACTTTCCTAAAAATTCGCGAAGAAGTGAATCTTCGGGTACTGATGAGATATTTATATCTTCAAATTTTTCTAATGCTTTGCAAAGTTTTTTAGCGTCGTCTTTATACTCGTTTGAAATTTCACTTTCATAGAGTAATGGCAACGCCTGACTTTTAAGTACACAACTCTCATAGAGATGAATTGTGTTGACTTTTATATCTGCATTGTCACGAAATGGGAAGAGATATTTATCTTCACCCGCTGTCACATTGCGCCAGAGTTTATATGTGTTATCAACTGAACTGTCACGGAATTTATAGTCGCGCACCATTCTGCGTACAAATCGCATATTTCTCTTGTTGAGAATGATGTTACCCTTGTTATCATAAATTCGTGATGACACATTTATATAAATTTTCAAGAGTTTACCTTGAATTTTTTCGGTAATTACAGGGTTTAACGCGTGCAAACCTTCGATAATTACAACATCTTCTTTGCCTAAGGTAATCTCGTTGAATTCTTTATCACTTCTCTTGCCCGTTGTGAAATCAAAGACGGGATTTTTAACGGTTTCACCCTTTAAAAGACGATTTACACACTCTGTGAACAAGTCAAGGTCAAGAGCATAAACGGTTTCGTAGTCCTGAGTGCCGTCAGGAAGATAAGGAATATCTTCACGGTTGAGATAAAAATCATCAAGACTTAAAACATAAGTTTTAACACCTTTTTTATTGAGCTTTTCGCAAAGCTTTCTCGCAGTTGTTGTCTTGCCCGCTGATGACGGACCTGCAAGCATAACTATCTCGCGTCCTGTTTCTTCAACAATGCGTTTTGCAATATCTTCAATTATGTTGTTATATCTCTGTTCGCATTTGAACACAAAATCCGTGGGATTTTTCAATGCGCATTCATTGACATATTCAAGATTATTATTGATATTAGCCATTTTACCACTCCTTAAGGATATGTAATGTAAAATTCGCTTATTCTATTCTTTCTTTCAACTAACTGGTCGAAACCTGAAATATATTCAAATGGGTATTTAAAATTGAAAATTCGCTCAATTTCGTCCCCTTTTGGTGCTTTAAGTTTTGTCACCGCGCCACCGCCACAGGACAAAATGGTGTGACATTCTTCCATCATAAATATATTATAGATACATTCAAAATCGTCTTTGCTCCAACCAACATTCTCTAATGCACCTGCAGATTTTGACTGGCGATACATATAGTATGGGTGATAAACACCATTCAACTTTTCATAGGTATAATCAAGCATTTTTGATGCGTTATTTGCATTTTCTGTTGCAATTTTCGGTGTATTCTGACCGATTGTTGATGAGCGTTTCACCGCAAGAGTGTGCACGGTGATATTCTCGGGGTCAAGGCTCATTGCAGTATCAAGTGAATAGCAAAATCCTTGCACGGTGTCAGTTGGAAGACCTGCAATCAAGTCCATATTGATATTATTGATACCTAATTTTCGAGCTAATTCAAAAATCTTTATGGTATCTTCTGCACTGTGTCGTCTGCCAACCGCTTCTAATACGCTATTATTAAATGTCTGTGGATTGATGCTCATTCTGTTAACGGGGCTGTTTTTTATCACACAAAGTTTTTCTTCGGTGATGGTGTCAGGACGCCCTGCTTCAACTGTGAATTCACGACAACTGAATAAATCGAAATGTTTATCTATTGCACCGATTACTGTATCTATTTGCTGGGCAGAGAGTGTTGTTGGTGTGCCACCACCGATATAGATACTTTCAAGGTTAAGTCCAATATCCTTTGCGATTTTGCCCGTTATTTCTAACTCTTTTGTAAGTTTTTCAACATATTGTGGCAAGAGATTTCTCGCTTTGTCGTTCTCTATTGAATGAGAAACGAATGAGCAATAACTACATCTGGACGGACAAAATGGAATTGACACATATAAACTGAACGAATTGTCTTTTGATGTAGAAATTATTCTTTCTTCATAATCGGCAACTGTTCTTGCCAAATTAAACTTATCTTTTTTGACTAACAACTCGTTTTTAAAATATTCTTCTGTTTTCTCTCTGCCCATTTTCTTTTCAGTATTAATAAGCAGTTTTGATGGGCGCACCCCTGTGAGCACTCCCCATTTTGGCTCAAACCCTGTATATTCGCCCATAAGTGCATATACCATTCTGCCCATTTGCATTTCATTGTCTTCACAAAGTGGAGCTTTGAGAGTTTTGCAGAAATCTTCAGTTTTTATTGTGACAATTATCTCATCGCTTATCTCTGTAAGCAAATCGAAATCGTCTGTTTTCTCGTTACGAATAACCTGAATTTTAACATCGGGCATAAAAATACGGACGAGCTTTTCCATTTCATAATGGAATTTATGATTTATAACTAAAAGTTTCATTTTCTTCTGAATCGTGTTCGCATATAGCGGTTATATTGTCTTTCAAAGTCAAGGGTAGTTGAATTATCGTGACCGGGATAAACCTTATAATCCCCTTCTAGCTCACCGATTTTTGCAAGTGACATAAGCTCTGTTCTCGCATTGCCACCATAAAGGTCTGTTCTTCCTGCTGTGAGACGGAATAAGGTATCCCCTGAAAAAATTGTTCTGTCGTCTTCGAAGATATAGCAAACGCCACCCTTTGTGTGCCCCGGTGTGTGCATAACCTTGATTTCAGTATTACCGAGCATTATTTCTGCTCCATCTTCCACTAAAATATCAGCATACACAGGCTCGGTGTTTTCACCATAATTCTTTTTGCTGTCAAGAAGCATTTCTTGGTCTTCTTTATGAACAACAATCTTTGCGCCAGTTTTCTCTTTAACAAGATTTGCGCCACCGATATGGTCATAATGGCCATGAGTGATGAGAATATATTTAACATTCTTATCTTTGATTTTTTCAATTAAACTATCTTCACTCAAAGATGGGTCAATGACCGCTGTCTCACCCGTTTCTTCGTCGGTGACGATATATGTGTTTGTTGCGAAATTATCGCTATCAATAGCTAAATGTAATTTTACTGAAATCATTTTATCTCTTTCTCCACATTTCTGAATCATAAAGGATTGTCACAGGACCATCGTTTAACAAATCCACTTTCATATCTGCACCGAAAACACCTTTATAAACATTTTTCACACCATTTGCTAAAAGTTGTTCACAGAAATATTCATAAAGCTCGTTTGCCTCAACGGGTGGTGCAGAGCGGATAAATGATGGTCTGTTACCCTTTTTCACATCTGCACAAAGGGTGAATTGAGAAATTGCAAGAATTTCACCGTCAACTTGCTTGATGTCTAAATTCATTTTGCCCTCGTCGTCTTCAAAAACACGCAAAGTACTAGTTTTCTTTGCAAGGATTTCGGCATCTTCAAGAGTGTCATCATCCATCACACCCAACAAAATCATATATCCTTTTTTAATTTGTGAAACAAGCTTACCATCTACGGTTACGCTTGCTCTTGATACTCTTTGAATTACTGCTTTCATAATTTATCCTTTATCTTTCTACACTAAGAATACCATCAATTTTGTCAATTTTTGCGATAAGATTTTTAAGATGTTCAATACTTGCAACATTGACGGTAAGTTCAATAATTGTTCTTCCGTCTTTCATATCGTGGGTGCTAATGTTTGTAATATTAACACGCATATTTGCAACCTGCATTGCAACCTCTGCCATAAGACCGATACGAGAAAGGCAAGTGAGTTGAAGTGTCGCCTTATAGTCTTCTTTCACATTCTTATTCCAATATGCGTTAACCCAACGGGCAGGCTCGGCACAATTTGAAATGTCTTTTGGCACATTGGTACAATCGCGTTTATGAATTGAAACACCGTGGCCACGAGTTATGAAACCGATAATCTGGTCACCGGGAAGTGGATTACAGCATTGTGAGAATTTGATAAGACAGTTGTCAATACCCTCAACTGTAACGCCGTCATCTTTTTTCTTGTTGTTATTCTTAATAGGTGCAACTTTAATTTCTTGACGGCTCTTATCATAATTCTTTTGATATTCGTCTTTAATATATGGCATCATTCTAATAATTGAAATTCCGCCATAACCCAAGGCAGCATAGAAATCGTCAACATTATCCATCTTCTGACGCTCGGCAAGTTTTTTGATAAACTTGTTATAATCTTCTTCGTCAAGACGGATATAGTTGCGTCTGAATTCACGCTCAACTTCTGCTTTACCTTCTATGATATTTTCTTCGCGTTTTTCTTTCTTAAACCAAGCACGGATTTTGCTTCTTGCCTGACTGGATTTTGCAATCTGAAGCCAGTCACGGCTTGGTCCCTTACCCTGTTGAGATGTGGTGAGAATTTCAACAATTTCACCTGTTTTTACTTCATATTCTAAAGGTACAATTCTACCATCAACCTTTGCGCCCGTCATTCTGTGGCCAACGGCAGAGTGAATTGCATAGGCAAAGTCGATTACAGTTGAGCCCTGCGGAATATTGATAACATCGCCTTTTGGTGTATAAACAAATACTTCGTCAGGGATAAGGTCGGTTTTGATTGATGACACGATTTCTCGTGCATTACCTGACTCTTGTTGTGATTCAAGTACTTCTCGAATCCATTGAAGTCTTTCGTCAAAGCTCTTTTTACCACCTGAAACACCAAGTTTATATTTCCAGTGAGCTGCGATACCATATTCTGCAGTTTTGTGCATATCCCAAGTTCTTATCTGAACTTCAAAAGGAACTGCTTTTCGACCGATGACTGTTGTATGAAGTGACTGGTACATATTAGGTTTCGGTGTTGAAATATAGTCTTTAAATCTGCCTGGCAATGGCTTATACATATCATGGATTATACCAAGACAGTTATAGCAATCTATAACACTGTCAACGATAATTCTGACTGCATAGATATCATAAATCGCGTCAAACTGTTTGCCCTGCATATACATTTTTCTATAAATGCCGTGAACAGATTTGATTCTTCCGCTAATTTTTGCGTTTGGCACAATTTCTTTTATTCTTTCGGCTATTTCTTCTTTTGTATCGTTAAGAAAGTGTTCGCCTGTTTTGTCAGGGTCATTTATTCTGTCTTCAATGGATTTATATGCAACAGGGTCAAGAAAACGGATTGCTCTGTCTTCTAATTCTTCTTTAACTGAACGGATACCGAGTCTGTGAGAAATCGGTGCAAAAATTTCAAGAGTTTCAAGTGCTTTATCCCTTTGTTTCTGCTCACCGAGATATTCAAGAGTTCTCATATTATGAAGACGGTCAGCAAGTTTTACAATGATAACACGAATGTCTTTTGACATTGCGAGAAGCATTTTGCGAACATTTTCAGCTTGTTGCTCTTCTTTTGACTCGTATGAATTAATATGAACTTTACCGAGCTTTGTAACACCGTCAACCAAAGTTGCAACTTCTTCACCAAAGTCTTCTGTAAGTTGCTCAATTGTGTAACTGGTATCTTCAACAACATCGTGCAAGAGTGCTGCAACGAGAGATTGCCAATCCATTCCCAAATCCACAAGAATATTGCAAACTGCCAAAGGATGAATAATATATGGCTCACCTGAACGACGAAGTTGCTCACCATGATATTCATTTGCTATTTTGAATGCCTTATCAATGACTACAAGTTCATCTTTATTATGAATTGACGCTATTTTTTCACGCAAGTCACTATAAATCTTGTTCACATCAGTTGCCATATTCACACCCCCTGCATTTCATTTAATTCTTTCAATATTTTTGAACTTGACAAGTCGGCTTTTTTGCCGTTGCCGTCAAAAATCAATGTTTCATTTTCTTTGCGGATAAGACCCAATTCAACAAGCACATCAACTGACACTTGCATTGTGCAATATTTCTGGGTAGGACATTTCGCACGAACAAGCATTGTTTCAATATCAAAACTCCACACATTATATGATTTTAAAAAGTTAAATACGCCAAGTAAAAATTCTCTTGTTGGTGTTAAGAATTTTGCTTCTTGTTGGTTTAGTTTTTCGTGTCTTTTGTATTTTTCATAAAGTCCCACGGACTTAAAAAGGTTTTCTTCGTCAACACCAGAAAAACGGATGTCACGAATTTGCACACTCGCCTTTATTTCACCACGGAACTCATTTTTTTCAATTCTCACAGCAAGGTCAACAATATCACCCTCACGGAATGGGAAGTCATTGAGAGTTGCACCGAATTTCATTGCAGTAAACTGTGTGTTTGCCTTAGTGAAACCAAGTCTTAAATGCTTGCCTTCACCAACAGGTTGAATAGAAGACAGACGCACACCAAATATTCCAAAAAGTGGTTGTGGATTACCTGCGCCAAAAGGTTCAAGTGTTTCTAATGACTCAACAAGTGAAGCGTTGATATATGCAGGATTCAATTTGCAATCCAACATAAGTGTTGGAACTGCGTCATCGATTGTTTTTGCATATTCATTTATTGAAATAAAGAATTTTTCAACATTTTCACGCTTAAGGCCTAGTCCTGCAGCCATTGTGTGACCACCAAAATGAGTGAGCGTATTTTCGCAAGATTTAATAGCATCATAAACCGAAAATCCATCAATGCTTCGAGCAGAGCCCGTACCCTCGTCACCATCAAAAGTGATTACAATTGTAGGCTTGCCATATTTTTCAGTAATTCTTGCGGCAACGATACCAATAACACCGTGATGCCAACCCTCGCCACAAACAACGATTACCTTTGAATGTTTAAGCATCTCGTTTGACTCAATGTGAGTAACGGCTGCTTCCATAATCTCATTTTCAAAATCGTGACGTTTGCGATTACAGATATCAACTTGCTCTGCAATATCCAAAGCCACTTTCAAATCGTCACAAAGTAAAAGTTTAAGAGCTGTTTCGGCAGACTCAATTCGACCTGCTGCGTTAATTCTTGGCGCTAATGAATAGGTTACACCAACTGCGTTAAGTGGCTTTTCACTGACCCCAGCAATCTGACGAAGTGCGTTAACACCGTTGCAAGGATTTGTGTTGATTTTTGTAACACCATATTTCACGATTGCTCGGTTTTCATCTTTCAAATCGACAACATCGGCAACTGTGCCTATTGCTATTATATCTGCATAATCGTTCAATATTTCAGAATAGTCACCTTTTTCTAACGCGCAGACAACTTTGAATGCAACGCCAACACCTGCCCAATCCTTAAAATGAAGATTACAATCTTCTCTGTGTGGGTCAACAATTGCGACTGCATTTGGCAAAGTATCCCCTACTTTATGGTGGTCTGTTACAACACAATCTATTCCAAGTGTTTTTGCATAATCTATTTCTTCAATTGCAGAAATTCCGTTATCAACAGTAACAATCAGTTTAACCCCCTGATTAGAGAGCTTTTCGATAGCAGAACAATTCATTCCATAGCCTTCTGACACTCTGTCGGGGATATAATACATTACATCTGCACCACGGGATGAGAGATATGAATACATAAGTGTTGTTGATGTGACACCATCGGCATCATAGTCACCAAAAACACAGATTCTTTCACCAGTTTCAATTGCCTTTTCAATTCGCTCAACTGCTTTGTCCATATCAGTAATGAGATATGGGTCACAGAAGCAGAAATCAGGTTCAAAAAATTCTTCGACATCTTCATAGTCAGTAATGCCACGGGATGCTAAAATCAAAGACACAAAGGGGTCAAGACTATGACTCTCGGCAACCTGTGCTGCCAAGTCTTTATCAATATGCGCTGTCAACCATTTTTTACGGCTCATTAGTCTCGCTCCTTTCGTGATTTTTTCAATATTTTTCTAAATTAAAATTATATCATTCTTTTGTCTATATTTCAAGGTATTGCAAGCAAAAAAGCGATGCAAACGCACCGCTTTTTGTTATTATTTATCTTCTTTTTCTTCTTTTGTCTTTTTTGAAATTATATATCTTGGTCTGCCCTTAACTTCTTCATAAATTCTTGCAATATAATAACCGATTATTCCGAGAGCCATCATAAGACTTCCGCCGATTAAAAGCAAGAGCAGAATTACTGTTGTAAAGCCCTCTGCCGATTGCCCTAAAAGGAATCGCACAAGAGTCTGCACCGACATACCTGCTAAGAAAATGAGCAAGATGCTACCGAATACAGTTATGAGTTGCAACGGTGCAGTTGTAAATGATGTTACATTTGAAATAGCATATTTTGTAAGTCCTTTAAGACTCCATTTGCTCTTTCCATTTTTTCTCTCTCGGACTTCGAATTCAACTTGAATTGATTTAAACCCTGACCAGAATGAAAGCGCTCTAAAAAAAGTGTTTCTTTCAGGCAAAGCGAGTAATGTATCAATAACTTTTCTGTCAATGAGTTTAAAATCAGATGTTGACTGCATATCAACACCAATAAAATAACTCATAAGCTTATAAAAACTCTTTGCAAAAAGTTTATAGAAAATGGACTCGTTGCCACGGTCTGATTTCACACCTTCAACGATTTCAAAACCTTCTTGCCAAAGAGAATACATCTCGATAATCTTTTCGGGTGGGAATTGCAAATCACAGTCGAGAATAACTGCGCAATCACCCTTTGATTCTTGAAGACCTGCATAAATTGCTGCTTCTTTGCCGAAATTTCTGCTAAAAGTCAAACCTTTGACTACATCATACTTTTCAGCACACTCACAGATTTTTTCAAAAGTTTTATCTTTTGAGCCGTCGTCAACAAAAATCAATTCGCAAGGAATGTTCTCATTTTTAAGAAGATTTATAACGGTTTCTGCTGCAAGTTCAATATTCAATTCTTCGTTATATGACGGAATAATTACTGAAAGCACTAAAAATTTCCTCCAAAATATTGATAACTCTTTAAATATATCATTGAAACCTTGTTTTGTCAATGAAACCCACAGTCAAAAAAGTGTTGAAAATCCTTTAGTTTTATGATAATATTTAAATAATTATATATACTTTATATTGGGGGTATATTTTTATGAATAGAAACGGCTTGGCAATTATTATGGCAGGTGCTACCGGCACACTTCTAAAATCAGGAATGCCATCAGTTATGGCTGAAGTTATGGGCAAACCACTTGTTGGTTGTGTTGCGTCATCTGTTATAAGTTCAGGAATCAAAAAAATTGTGACAGTTATTCCAGCGAAAGACACTTATATCAAAAACTATCTCACAAAGAATTTCCCCAACAATAAAATTGATACAGTTGAGCAAGAAATTCCACTTGGTACTGCTCACGCTGTTATGCAAGCACTCCCATATATTGAAGAAATCGCAAAAGAAGACGGTCACGTGCTCATTCTTAACGGTGACACACCATTCCTTGATGCTAACACAATTCACGGTGCATTCACTCATCACCTTGCATCACATAACGATATTACAGTTATTACCGCAATTGTCGGCAAGCCTTTCGGATATGGTCGAATTATTCGTAACACTTCAAGGGATTTTGTTGGCATTATTGAAGAACAAGACGCAGACAGTGATGTTAAGAGAATAAATGAAATTTCATCAGGTACATTCTGGTTTAAAGCATCAAAACTTAGAGAGATTTTAAATCAACTCCCCCCAAGAGCAAACGGACATTATAACCTTGTTGACGCAGTCTCAATCCTCATTGAACTTGGTGCAAAAGCAGACACATTCTTCGCACCCCGCTCTGATATTATCTTAGGTGCAAACAATAGACTGCAACTTATGGAACTCAATACCTATGCAAAAATGCAAGAAATCGAGTTCCATCTTTCTGCAGGTGTCAATATTCCTTATGCTGACGGCGTTATTATTGAACCCGGCGTTGAAATCGGTATTGATACTCAGATTTTACCTAACACAATCATCAAGGGTAACACAAAAATCGGCAAGAATTGCGTAATTGGTCCTAACTCAATTATCAGCGATAGTGTTATTGAAGATAACGCAAAACTCAACAATGTTCAATGCTATCAGTCAACTGTTAAAAGTGGTGCTGATATTGGTCCTTTTGTGCATATAAGACCTAATTCAGTTGTGGGCGACAATGTCCATCTTGGCAACTTTGTTGAAGTTAAAAACTCCAAAATTGACGAAGGCACAAAGGTTTCTCACCTCACCTATGTGGGTGACGCAGATGTGGGCAAGCGCGTAAACTTTGGTTGTGGCACAGTTACAGTTAACTATGACGGACGAAACAAGCATCGCACGGTTATTGGTGATGACTGCTTTATCGGTTGTAACACAAATCTTATTGCTCCTGTAGAAATCGGTGACGGTGCTTATACTGCTGCAGGCTCAACAATCACTGACGATGTGCCTGAAGATTCACTTGGAATCGCAAGAGCAAAACAAGTCAACAAAATCGGTTGGCGCATTGCAAACAAAGATAAATATTCAAAATAAAGGAAACAAAATATGTTCAACAGATTCAGAAGACAGACAAGCACAGCGCCAGTTGGTGCACCTGAATATCTTGTTGTGGGACTTGGAAACCCCGGCAACAAATACACTTATACGCGACACAATTCAGGCTTTTTGTGCTTGGATATGCTTTCAGATAAATTAAATATAAGAATTGACAGACTCAAATTCAAATCTCTTATCTGTGACACCAATATCAATGGTCATCGTTGCATTGTGATGAAACCGCAGACCTTTATGAATAATAGTGGCGAAGCAGTTAGAGAATGTGCATCATTTTATAAAATCCCTGCAGAAAAGGTTATTGTAATTTATGATGACATTTCTCTTGACGTTGGTAAACTTCGAATTAGAAGAAAAGGTACTGATGGCGGTCACAACGGAATAAAGAGTATTATTTATCAATTGAATTCTGACCAATTTCCAAGAATTAAATTAGGATGTGGTAAAAAGCCACATCCTGACTATGACCTTATTGATTGGGTAATTTCAGAATTCAAAAAAGACGAGTTAAAAGCACTTGAGCCTGCACTTGACAATGCTTGCAAGGCACTTGAGCTTATGCTTGATAACAACATAGAAAAGGCAATGAACTTATATAATAGTTGAGACAGAGGCAAAAAACTATGTCCGCATTCGCAGAAACAATTAAAAATTCTGCAGAATTTCAGGGTGTGCTCAACAGCTTTAAAAAAGGGTTTCTTCCGCAAGGTATCTTGGGATTAACACCCGTGCAAAAGGCACACATAATTTCTGCATTAGTGGGGGGTCTTGAAAAAAAGGCCCTTGTTGTCGTGCCCGACGATGCAACTGCTGTGCGACTTTGCGAAGATTTGACAGCTTTTGGCGTGTCTGCTTTGCAATATCCGTCACGCAGTTTTTCTTTTTATACAACTGACTCACAAAGCTATGAATATGAGCAAAAACGAATTAAAGTTCTTCGCAGAATGCTAGATAATCGTTGCGATATTGTAGTAGCAAGTGCAGAAGCATCAGTTTCATACACCGTGCCACCTGAAATATTAAGACAAAAATCCGTTCTTTTAAAGAAAAACGAAGAAACAACTCTTGAGAATATAATTATGTCACTAAACTGTGCAGGCTATACACGAGTTGACGCAGTTGAGGGTGTTGGGCAGTTTTCTGTCCGAGGTGGTATTGTTGACTTCTTCTCCCCTGACGACGAAGAGCCTGTGCGCATTGAACTCTGGGGTGACACAGTTGACACAATGTGCCGTTTTGACATAGTGTCACAGAGGCGAACAGTTAATATTGACGAAATTTTAATTGCACCATCAAAAGAGATTATTATTGATAATCCACAAGAGTTAATTGAGAAAATCGATAAGCTCGCAAATTCAATAAGGGGCAAGAAAACTGATATTATCCGTGAAAAGCTCTATTCTGACATTGACCGTCTAAAAGGTGGTTTATCAGTTGGTTCTGCTGACAAATATCTTCCACTTATATATTCCCCTGCCACTATTTTTGACTATGCAGAAGATTATCTTCTTTTCTGCTTTGAAACAGGTGGAATCAAAGAAAAAGTTTCATCTTCACAGAAGCTTTTATATGAAGACATCAAGGCTTGCGTTGATGATGGTACTCTCTGTAAAGGTCTTGACAAATTCACTCTCACATTCAATGAATTAGTTGAAAAATATGAGCAATTCGGTGCGACTTATGTTGACAATTTTGCTCGTGGCAGTTTTGATACACCTGTTAAATCTCTCACCACATTCAACGGTGGCACTTTGCCAATCTGGAACGGCAAACTTGATGTGCTTATGGAAGATTTGAAACCTGTAGTTTCAAAAGACAGCACAGTTATTGTCTTTGCGGGTACTGAAAAAAGTGCAAAAAACCTTGCTGAAACTTTAACTGACGAAGATTTTACAGCAGTTTATTTCTCGCATATCCCTGCAAAATTCCCAAAGGGTGCAGTTTGTGTGCTTTCGGGCTCACTCACATCGGGATTTTCATTCCCACGAGAAAAACTCTATGTTTTCACATATTCAAAGGTTTATCAAACCAAGACTAAAAGACGAAATTCAGGCTTTAAAGCAAGGGACACTATTCACTCTCTTGATGAACTAAAAAAAGGCGATTATATCGTCCATTCAATTCACGGTATTGGTATTTTTGACGGTGTTACTCAACTTGAAGCAAATAAGATTATAAAAGACTATATCAAAATCAAATATGCAAAGAGTGATGTGCTCTATGTACCTGTCACTCAGCTTGATTTAGTATCAAAATATATTGGGCCACACGAAGATGACGGCAAGGCACTTAAACTTAACCGTCTTGGCGGTGGTGAATGGGAAAAGACACGAAGCCGTGTCCGTTCTGCTGTCAAAGATATGGCAGACCAACTTATTAAGCTTTATTCACAACGCTTGCACAGTGAGGGTTATGCATTTTCACCTGACATTGATATGCAATTGGACTTCGAGCGCCGTTTCGAATTTGAAGAAACCGGTGACCAGTTGCGCAGTATTGACGAAATCAAAAACGATATGGAAAAGCCATATCCAATGGACCGTCTGCTTTGCGGTGATGTTGGTTTTGGTAAGACAGAAGTGGCTTTGAGAGCCGTTTTCAAATGTATTGCAGACGGCAAACAATGTGCGATTTTAGTGCCTACAACCATCCTTGCACTTCAACATTATCAGACTATTTTAAAGCGTTTTGAAGGGTTCCCTATTGAAGCAGAAATGCTCTCTAGATTTAGGACACCTACACAAAGAGCAAAGATAATCAAGAGCATAAACTCAGGCTTTATTGATATTGTAGTGGGTACTCATTCTCTTATTTCAAAGAATGTTAAATTCAAAGATTTGGGACTTTTAATTGTTGATGAAGAACAGCGCTTTGGCGTTGCACAAAAAGAAAAAATCAAAGAGATGTTCCCCGGTGTTGATGTGCTCACACTCTCTGCTACACCAATTCCACGAACACTTAATATGGCTATGTCGGGAATTCGTGATATGTCGGTTATTGAAGAAGCACCGTCAGACCGTTTTCCTGTGCAGACCTATGTTGTCGAGCACAATATGGCTTTGCTTTGCGAAGCTATGGAAAAAGAGCTTCGTCGTGGCGGTCAGGTCTATTTCTTACACAACCGAGTTGAAACCATTGACGGTGTAGCCCTTTCTATTCAAGAATTTTTGCCCGATGCACGAATTAAAACTGCTCACGGCAAAATGAATGAAGAGGAACTCAGCGAAATATGGCGCGACCTTATGAATGGTGAAATTGACATTCTCGTCTGCACAACCATTATTGAAACAGGTGTTGATGTGCCGAATGCAAACACATTGATTATTGAAGATGCCGACAAACTAGGTCTTGCTCAACTTCATCAGTTGCGAGGACGAGTTGGTCGAAGTGCAAGACGAGCAAGTGCATATCTCACATATAAACGAGATAAAAACTTATCAGAAGTTGCATACAAACGACTTCAGGCAATTCGTGAATACACTGAATTCGGCTCAGGCTTTAAAATTGCTATGCGCGACCTTGAAATTCGTGGCGCAGGTAACCTTTTAGGCGCTCAACAACACGGTCACCTTGCAGCTGTGGGCTATGATATGTATATGAAACTGTTAAGTGAGGCAATAAGTCAGGAAAAAGGCGAAAAACCAAAGCAGAAAGAATGTCTTATTGACCTTCAAATCAATGCACATATCCCCGATGGATATATTTCGGCTCTTTCACAAAGACTTACGGTTTATCGCAGAATTGCCGATATTCGCACATTCCAAGATGCAGAAGATGTGCGAGATGAACTTCGTGACCGTTTCGGTGATATTCCACCATCAGTTGAAGGGCTTATTGAAGTATCTCTTTGCAGAAATACTGCTGCATCAATGGGTATTTATGAAATCGGTCAGCGTGGCGAAATAATTGCACTCTACTGTGAAGACATTAACGCATCGTTGGTACTTGATTTATCATCAATCCTTCGCGGAAGAATAAGCGTTACTCAAAAAGGTAAAAAGAGCATCAATGTTAAAAAGCTTGATAATCAAAATTCTCTTGACACACTCAAAGAGATTTTTGAAGCAATCGAAAGTATAAACGCATCAAGAAAAGGTGATTAAAATGATTGGTACAATAGTAAACACTTCAACCATACTCATTGGTAGTGTTGTTGGTAGTTTGCTCAAAAAAGGAATAAAAGAGAAATACACAAAATGCCTTATGAATGCAATGGGGCTTGCGGCGGCAGGTATCGGCATAAATTCAGTTGTACAGAATATGCCAAACAGCAAATATCCTGTTTTGTTTATCGTTTCTCTTGCTCTCGGCTCACTACTGGGCAATATGATTGACCTTGATAAGCGTTTCAATGCACTCACCGAAAAGAAAGGCAAAAGTGAGTTAGGTAAAGGACTATCAACTGCAATTCTTCTTTTCTGTATCGGCAGTCTTTCCATTTTAGGTCCTATTAACTCGGCGCTTTATAATGACCACACATATCTTTTTACAAATGCAACTCTCGACCTTGTAACAAGTATGGTATTAGCGTCAACTTATGGCATCGGCATTGCACTTGCAGCACCTGTTCTTTTCTGTTGGCAAGGCTCAATTTATTTGCTTGCTACTGTTTTAGGTGAATTTATGAGCCCTGAGCTTATGTGTGAAATCAGCATTGTGGGTGGTTTCTTAATTGCATCTTCAGGTCTCGCAATTCTTGAAATCAAAAATCTTAAAACACTTAATATGTTACCCGCTTTAATTATTCCACCACTCTGGTTTGTAATTTTGTGGGTGATTTCATTAATATAAAAATGGGGGTTTTATCTTGAAAAAGGTGAAGAAGGTTTTAAAAGTAATAGGCAAAATTCTGCTTATTTTATTAGCAGCAATCATTGGAATTTTGGGCATTTTAGGTGTATTCGGTTGCATTGCTAATCCGATTTTAGTTAAAAACCATCTTGAAGATGTTGCAAAAATCGAAAAAGTAAGCTATGAAAATCAACTTGTGCCACAAAAAGACACTGACGGTGTTTGGACATTCACAACTGATAACGACTTGAAAATTATGCAACTTACTGATGTACATATTGGCGCAGGTTGGATGTGCAACAAAAAAGACTCAATGGCAATCAATGCTGTTGCAACTATGATTAATGTTGAAAAGCCCGACCTTGTTATTGTCACAGGTGACATTGCATATCCTGTACCATTCCAGGCAGGCACTTTTGACAATATGAAAGCCGCTGACATTTTCGCTTCTCTCATGGAAAGTCTTGGTGTTTATTGGATTCCAACCTTTGGTAACCACGACACAGAAAGCTATTCAAAATATACCCGCGAAGGAATCTCTGATTTCTATGCTCAGGATAAATGGACATATTGCCTTTTTGAAGACAACTCTGATGACAATGTTGACGGTTACTGCAATCAAGTTATAAACGTGAAAAACTCACAGGGCATTATTACACAGACTTTATATACTCTCGACACACATTCTTATGTTGACAATGACCATCTTGGTCTTTTCTGGAAATATGATAATGTTCATGAAAATCAGATTAGTTGGTATAAAGATAATGTAGAAAAATATAACAAATACAACATTGATTTAATTAACAACGGTGACTTCGAAAACAAAGCAGAATTGCTCGAAAAATATAGCACAGTTAAATCTCTCGCCTTCTGGCATATTCCTATTGAAGAATATCGTTTTGCTTGGGACGAATATGTCAAAGCGCATTATCAAGACACTGAAAATGTTAAGCATTATTACGGCTCTGCTCACGAAACAGGTAAAATTGTCTTCTCAGGCATTTACCCTGACCAGATGTTTGAAACAATGCTTGAACTTGACAGCACAAAGGGTGTTTTCTGTGGCCACGACCACGTGAACAATTTCTCACTTGAGTATAAGGGAATCCGTCTCACTTATGGTATGAGCATTGATTATCTTGCATATATAGGAATTTCAAAAGAAGGCTCACAGCGTGGTTGCACAATGATTACAGTTAAGCCTGACGGCTCATTCGATTGCACCCCCGAAAATTATTATCAGGATAAATATGCACACGACGCAAGAGAAGAAGTTATAATGCAATTTATGAGCGTTATGGAATAATAAAGAAAGAGCCACTCAATCGAGTGGTTCTTTTTTTATATTTTTATTCTATTTCGTCAAGGTTAACACCTTTTGTTTCTTTTACTTTTAATGTAAACATTACTGCTGCGACTGAAACTGCAACAACTGAAATAGCAAGGCATACCCACCAGATTGGGAAGAAAAGCATACCCACAACTGCGAGTGCATAACCAACTACAAGTCCAATAATAACTAAAAGTCCTTCACCGCCAACAACAGAAGCGCGTATATCAGTTGGCACTTTTTCGGTCATCATAACATTCATATAATCTCGACCAATCCAATATGAGCCTTGATATAGCCCTGCAAATGCACCGATTAAATAAGGATTCCAGCCCAAAAGAATACCTGCAACGAAAAGAGAATATCCGATTACACAAGTTGTGGAAAAGCCTGTAACTGTCACCTTTCTGCCCAGTTTATCTGCAACAAAGCCTGAAAGGAATGTGATTGTTGCATAGACCACAGGGACCATAAAGAGAGCCTTTGTAATGTCTGATGTGCTCATTCCCACTTTATGCATTGATGACTCGAAATAAAGTGCAATAGCAGGCATTGCCGAGTCAAATATAATGTGTGAAATGATAAGCATTTTTGTATCTTTATTAGAGAAGATATATTTAATACCGTTAAACACGCCCGACTGGTTTCGTTGTGCTTGTTTTTGTTGTTTCTGCAATTCTTTTTCGGCTTGTCTTTCTTCAAAAGGGCGAGAAAGATATGCAATTCGCTCACTTATAAAGACCTTTGTATCCTTAGCAAAAAGAATAACTAAAAGCACCGCTATAAAGCCTAAAACTGCAGGCACTAGAAAGATTTCACGCCAACGGGTAGCATCGTCACCCATCAACATATCACGAAGTGTTGGAATAAGGATAACACCTAAAATACCGAAACTTTTAAGGAAACTATAAATCTTTGCACGATGTTTGTGTGGTGCTTCTTCAAGAATATAAATAATTTGAATATCGTGTCCCATAAAAAAGCTGATTATGGCAAAACCCACAAGGAACATTATGTAGCTTGTTGACAAATGGATTACCAAAAGTCCCATTGCCATACCTAAAGTTGAAAGTACAAACAATGGTTTGCGTCCCCATTTATCTGCAAGAGCCTTATAAAATGGAGTTATAAGCCCTAAAACATAAGTGAAAACGCCAACAGTTGAATGAAGTGCAAGACCCTCTTGGAAAGTATAAAACTTGCCCATAAATGGATTGTTTACAAAGAATTCTGTGACGAATGAAGATTGAACAGTAACCGTTAAATTACTTGTAACCTCATCCAGAATATTTACTATTGCAATAAGGCACAAAAGCACGAAGAAATAGCCTTTATAATTGCCCTTTGCCTTTGTTTTGTTGAGTCGGGTCAACTGATTATTCTCCCTTGATTTAATCTTTTCTGTGTTCATATTCCACTCCCCTTTTTTATTCATTATATATCACAAATTAAGATTATACAATAAAAAAGTCCCGATTTTCTCGGGACTTTATTCTATATGAGTTTTTCTGAAAGGTTGTCCCCACTTAAAATGTGGAAATGAATATGTTTTACAGTCTGTCCTGCTTTGTCGCCACAGTTGTTTATGATTCTGTAACTGTCAACGCCACTGAGTTTTGCGATTTCAGGAATCTTTGCGAAGATATAACCAACGATTTCACAATTTTCTGCATTTATATCATTAGCAGATGATGCCACATGTTCTTTTGGAATTACAAGCACATGAACATCTGCCTGGGGAGCAATATCGCGGAATGCGAGAATTTTGTCATCCTCATAAACCTTATTTGATGGAATCTCACCATTTGCTATTTTACAAAAAAGACAATCCATAATGAACACCTCTTATTTGAGCATTGATTTAAGAATTTCATTAGCAGACATCAAAGCATCATCAATCTTTGAAATTTCCTTACCGCCTGCCATAGCCATATCAGGTTTACCGCCACCTGAACCGCCTGCAACCTTTGCCACTTCACGGACAATATTGCCTGCGTGAGCACCGTTTGCGATTGCGTCCTTACCACAAGCACAAGCGAATGAGCAAGTTCCCTTTTCTGCATTTGAACCTGCAATCACAGCAACTGTGTTAGGTGCAGAATCTCTTGCAGTTTCAGCCATAGAACGAAGTCCGTTTGCATCAAGCTCACCTGCGTAATAAACTACAAGCTGAACCCCATTCACATCAACTGCACCTGCCATAATTCCTGCAGTCTTGAATGAATTAATTTCTGCTTTAAGACTTGCAATTTCCTTTTCTTTTGCTTTAAGGTCGTTTGCTACTGCAACTGCTTTCTGTGGAAGTGCAGACACATTACCTACTTTAAAGCATTCTGCTGTTGCATAGAGAAGATTATTCTTTTCGTCAATATATTTTAAAACATTCTTACCTGTAACAGCCTGAATTCTACGAACACCTGCAGCAACTGAGGATTCAGAAACAATCTTGAAAAGACCGATTTTGCCTGTATTGTCAACGTGAGTACCGCCACAGAGTTCCGTTGAGAAGTCACCTGCTTTAACAACGCGTACAACATCACCGTACTTCTCACCAAAGAGAGCCATAGCCCCCATAGCCTTTGCCTCATCAATAGGCATTTCCTTGATAAGCATTTCTGTTGCATTAAGAATTTCTTCGTTAACAAGGTCTTCTACCTTTTTAAGTTCTTCGCCTGTCATACCTGTGAAATGAGTGAAGTCAAAACGAACTTCGTTTGCATCAACAAGCTGACCTGCCTGTTCAACATGAGTACCGAGAACGGAACGAAGTGCTGCCTGAAGAAGATGAGCAGCAGTATGATTTCTCATAATTGCTTTTCTATTTTCTTCATTATATACAGTTGTTACTGTGTCACCAACTTTTACAGCATCACCAACGAGTGTGCCGTGATGAAGAAAAACTCCGTCTGCATCCTTTGTTGTATTTGCAACCTCAAAAGTGCTTTCACCGATTGTGATAACACCTGTGTCGCCTACCTGTCCGCCACTTTCAGCATAGAAAGAAGTTTTATCAAGAACGAGAATTGCATCTCCTGCTTCAACAAAATCTTTTCTTTCACCGTCAGAAACAAGTGCTACAACAGTAGCATCTGTGTTATTTTCTGTATATCCTGTAAATTCTGTTTTTGCTACATCCTTGAATGAAACACCGCTGTTTCTCCAGTCAGTTTCAGCACCGTCACGCTTAACACTCTTTGCTTTCATTCTTGCTTCTTCAACAAATTTTTTGAAAGCATCTTCGTCAACGGTCATATTATTTTCAGCAACAATTTCCTTTGTAAGGTCAATTGGGAAACCGAAAGTATCCTGAAGTTTGAATGCATCCTCGCCTGAAAGAACACCATCTTTTGAGTTAGCCATCATTTCGTTGAGAAGTCCAAGGCCAGAGTCAATTGTCTTGTAGAAGCTTTCTTCTTCCATTGCGATAACTTTCTTGATGTAATCCTGCTTTTCAACAAGGTTTGGATATGCATTTGCATTTTCCTTGATTACAGTATCGCAAACTTCAGCGAGGAATGGTCTGTCAATGCCGATAAGTCTTCCGTGACGAG
>CALBNX010000008.1 GCA_937896885.1 uncultured Clostridia bacterium | reverse complement strand
TTTTCAATTCTGCAAACGCCCTCTGCGAGAATGGTCGCCGGAATTATCGCAACGACGGCATTTTTAGCTCCGCTGATTTCAACTTCACCTGTTAATCTGTTTCCGCCGTTAATTATGATTTTTTCCAAGGACTCTTCCCCCTCAAAATCAAATAAAATTCAAAACTCTACAAGATATAGTAAAAAAACTGTAAATTTGGCATTTAAACCACAACCACAGCAAAATACTCAAAAGCCTTTAATAGTATAACACTATTTTACTGAAAATAAAAGGGGTTTTTAATATTTTTTTAATTTTATAGAAAATACTTATTTTATACTGCTAAATGTGTTTGAAATCGGTTGAATAAAGTCAAATATTATAGTATAATGAATTGATTATGCAAAAGTGCAAGAAAGGTTTTGCTTTTATGTTATATTTTCTCGAAAATGATGTTTTAAAAATAGCAGTAGATACTCACGGTGCTGAGCTTTCTTCAATTTTTAATAAAGCAGAAAACAAAGAGATGCTCTGGCTTGGCGACCCTAAGTTTTGGGGAAGAAAAAGCCCTGTGCTTTTCCCTTTAGTTGGCAAATATAAAGACGGCAAAACAACATACAACGGTGAAGAATACGCACTCGGTCAACATGGCTTTGCAAGAGATAGCGAATTCACTCTTATTGAAGAAACTAAAACCAGACTTGTGTTTCAGTTGATGAGTAATGCCGAAACTCTTACAAAATACCCATTCCAGTTTCAACTTATCTGCTCATTTGAGCTTAAAAACAATAAAATCGTTGTTGGCTGGTATGTTGAAAATATTGACGACAAAAAGATTTATTTCTCAATCGGTGCACACCCCGCTTTTTATTGTAAAAAAAGCGAAACTGAACTTTCAATGAATGGTGATAATCTCAAATATAATCTTATCAATGCTGACGGACTTTATACTTCAAAAAAATATGATATTGATAATACTTTTGTGCTTCACGACAATGTATTTGATAACGATGCACTCATTATTGAAAATAGTGACGTAACCGAAGTTTCACTTATTGATAATGATAAAAAATATTTGACAGTAAAATTTGATGCAAAGATATTTGGCATCTGGTCACCTGCAAAGAAAAATGCACCTTTTGTGTGTATCGAGCCTTGGTATGGTCGCTGCGACGCAGAAGATTTTAATGGTGATATTACAGAAAGAGAATGGTCAAATTCTTTAGAAGTTAATGGCAACTGGTATAAGGAGTATGAAATAATAGTAAATGGATAAGTTTAAATATATTTTATTTGATTTTGACGGCACACTCACCGACTCATCAGAAGGGATTTTCAAAAGTCTTACTTATGCTTTTGAGGCTTATGGCCACGGCACACCGTCAGAAGAATTGTTGAAACAATTTATTGGCCCACCACTTCACTATAGTTTTACTGAAATCTGTGGTTTCACTCCTGAACATGCAGTTGAAATGACTGAAAAATACCGTGAGCGTTACAGAGTTAAAGGTTATCTTGAAAGCAAACTTTATGACGGTGTTTATGAACTTTTAGAAGAACTTAAAAATCGTGGATACAAATTAGCAACTGCATCTTCAAAGCCTTTGCATTTCGTTGATGCAATCTGCGAAAAACTCGAAATAAAAAAATTCTTCGATTTTCTTGGTGGCACAACCTTCGACAACACCACAGAGAGCAAAGCAATGGTTTGTGAAAACGCTATGAAGCAAATCGGCGGTGACATTACTAACACCCTTATGGTTGGCGACACCCGTTTTGATATTGAGGGCGCTCACGCGGTGAATCTTCCTTGTTGCGCCGTGCTTTATGGTTTTGGCACACAAGAAGATTTCCTGAAATATAAAGCAGAATATATAGTCGAAAAGGCTATGGATATTTTAGATATTCTTTAAGAAAGGGGGATATTATGTCCACACCTTTAGCAGACAGATTGCGACCACAATCTATTGACGATATGGTTGGTCAACAACACCTTTTAGGTGAGAATATGCCCCTTCGCAACATTGTGGAATCGGGATATTTGCCCAACCTTATTTTCTATGGTCCATCTGGCACAGGCAAGACAACTCTTGCACGAATTATTGCGAAAAACACTAACAGAAAATTGCATCATATCAACGGTACAAACGCAAGCACGGCGGATATTAAATCAATCGTTAGTGAACTTGATACTTTTGCTGCGCCCAATGGCATTCTTTTATACTTGGACGAAATCCAATATTTCAACAAAAAGCAACAACAGTCTTTGCTTGAATACATAGAAAGTGGCAAGATTACACTTATCGCATCAACAACTGAAAATCCATATTTTTATATTTATTCTGCGGTGCTTTCCCGTTGTACTGTTTTTGAATTCAAATCAGTAACAGCAGAAGATATTGTGCCAAATATCAAACGCGGATTTGAGTTTCTTCAAGAGGAAATGGATATCCCATTTGACATTGAAGATGGTGTTTTTGAGCACATTGCAACGGCTTGTGGTGGTGATGTTAGAAAATCACTCAATTTTGTTGAACTTTGTGTGCTTTCTGCACCGATTATTGACGGTAAAAGACGAATTACCCTTGAAAACACAGGTAATTTGACACAGAAAAACACATTCCGTTATGACAAAGCTGGCGATGAGCATTATGACATTCTCTCGGCTTATCAAAAGAGTATGCGCGGCTCTGACCCTGATGCTGCACTTCACTACTTAGCACGACTTTTAGAAGCAGGAGATATGATTTCCGCTATCCGCAGACTGCTTGTCTGTGCAAGTGAAGATGTCGGGCTTGCTTATCCGCAGATTATCCCAATTGTTAAATCCGCTTGTGATATTGCAATGCAAGTTGGTATGCCTGAAGCGGCAATTCCGTTAGCAGATGCAGTTGTGCTTGTGGCTACAAGCCCAAAATCAAACACCGCACACGATGGTATTTTCGCGGCACTTGATGATGTGAGAAAAGGTAATTACGGCAAAATTCCCCGTCAGTTACAAAACAAGCATTATGATGGTGAAGATGCAGAAGTTAAGGGGCAAAACTATCTTTATCCACATGATTATCCAAATCGTTGGGTTAAACAGCAATATCTCCCCGACAATCTTAAAAACAAAAAATATTATGAGTTTGGCGACAACAAAACCGAACAATTAGCAAAAGAATATTGGAAAAGGATTAAAGGTGAATAACATGGCAAAAAGAGAAGATTACATTTCATGGGACGAATATTTTATGGGCATTGCTCTCCTTTCTTCATACAGAAGTAAGGACCCAAGCACACAGGTAGGTGCTTGTATTGTTGACGACAACAACAAAATTATGTCAGTTGGTTACAACGGCTTTCCACACGGTTGTAATGACGACGAATTCCCTTGGGACAGAAGCGGTGACGAATTCGACACAAAATATCCTTATGTTTGCCACGCAGAGCTTAATGCAATTCTCAACAACGGTGGCAGAAACTTAAACGGATGCAAAATTTATGTTGCTCTCTTCCCTTGCAACGAATGTGCAAAGGCTATTATCCAGAGTGGTATCAAAGAAGTGCTTTATATTTCTGATAAATACAAGGATACAGTTGGTAACCGTGTATCTCGCAGAATGTTTGACGCAGCAGGCGTTAAATACACAAAAATCAAGTTAAGCCGTGATGAACTCAAAGTAAGCTTTAGAGAAGAGGACATCTAAAATGGGTAAAAATGATTTTTTTGCTTTCACATCTCGCACCAAATACATAAACCGTTGGGCGTTGATGCGAAACACAAGATATGAAACATTAAGCGAGCATTCTGCCGAAGTTTCTCAACTTTGTTATGCTCTTGCAAGCATAGGTAATGAGTATTTAGGCAAAGATTATAATTGTGAAAGAGCAGCACTTTTAGGTCTTTATCACGATGTGCCTGAAATTATCACAGGTGACTTGCCAACTCCTGTTAAATATTATAGTGCAGAGACCAAAGAAGCATATAAGGCAGTTGAAAAGAACGCATCAAAGCAGTTGCTTTCTATGTTACCACCTGAATTATTGCCAAGTTATGAGCCACTTTTCAAAAAGAAACATGAAGATAAAGAATTGTGGAAACTTGTTAAAGCAGCAGACAAAATCAGCGGATATTTAAAATGCGTTGATGAGAGAAAAGCAGGCAACAGTGAATTTATTGAAGCAGAAGAAAAACTGCTCAAAGCAATTCAAAAGAGTGATTTGGAAGAAGTTAAAATCTTTGAAAAAGAATTTTTGCCATCATTCCACAAAACTCTCGACCAAATGAAGAAATAACAAAAAGGACGGCTCATTATAAAATGAACCGTCCTTTAAAATTTTAGTGATTAATAATATCTATAAAGTGCAACAACCTTGCCGAGAATAATCACTTCGTTTGTGATTATTGGCTCATAGGCATCATTTTCAGGCTGAAGTCTGAAATGACCATTTTCTTTATAAAATCTTTTAACTGTTGCTTCATCTTCAATCATTGCAACAACAATTTCACCGTTTGTTGCATAAGGTGTTTTTTCGCAAATAACAATGTCACCGTCAAGAATACCGGCCCAGAGCATACTCTCGCCACGAACTTTAAGAGCAAAAAGTGACTTATCACGAGAAATTCTGCCGTTATAAGGAATATAACCTTCAATCTGTTCAACTGCGAGAATTGGCATACCCGCTGTAACAGTACCCAAAAGTGGAACACTTGTCACATTTTCTGCCTGACCGATAACTCTGATTGAGCGTTTCAAAAGTGGGTCACGCTCAATATAACCTGCTTCTTCAAGTGCGTCAAGGTTTGCCTGAACTGAAGATGTTGAGCGAAGACCAACAGCAGAGCCAATTTCACGGACTGATGGTGGAACACCACATTGTGAACGCTCGCAAAGAAATTCATAAATTTTTTGTTGTGTATCATTAATGGGGCGCATAAAAATTCTCCTCATTTTTTAAAGTCTTTAACAAAATTACACTATTGTTTTCTATATTCTAACATATATTTTTCAAAAAGTAAACATTTGTTCGATAAATTTTTGAAATTTTTTTATTCACAATTCTTTTTCTGAATATTAAAAGAATATTCACGGTTTTTTCATAATTTTAAGTTATCATAAAGATGCACCAAGAGAGACCTTGGTGTGCATACCCCATCCTCAAACAACCCCTCAGAGTATTTTATACTCGGAAAACGGACGGCTCCGCAACCGTCCGTTTTTTCTTATGTTTTTTGTAACTACCGATTGCAATCTTATGCAAAAATTTCAATTTGTGTATAAGAATTACATTTCTGTCAAAAATATTGACAGAGGTGTTTTAATTGAAAAAGTTTAACGAAGAAAAAATCAAAAAAGCAATCTATTCAACCTGTGCCGTGGCACTTTGTGGCGCAACACTTTTCTCATTCTGGCTTTCTAACAAAGACAATGTGCCCACAGAAGACCCGTCTAAGACTTCTACCACCACAGAAACCACAACTGAGCGAGAAATTCAGGTCAATACACCCGTCACCAATGTGCAGGATGACAGATATATAACCACAACAACCGAAGAAGCACCGAAATCAGTCCATTATGCATTCCCTTTGGGCGACAAAGTGAGCAAAGAATACTCAAAAGGCGAACTTACTAAAAACAAGACTACTGACGATTGGCGCACTCATAATGGTGTTGATATAAACGGTACTCTCGGCGACCCAATTAAAGCTATTTGTGACGGCGAAGTCACCGAAGTGCGAGATGATGCTCGTTGGGGCACAGTTGTAACCATCAACCACAACAACGGAATTATTGCAGAATATCGCGGACTTCAAAAAGACAGCACAGTTAAACCTGGCGCGACTGTAAAAATTAATGAGAAAATTGGCACTTTGGGTGAAATTCCTATTGAAAAAGATGACGGAATACACTTACACCTTGAAATGCTGAAAGACGGTAATCTTGTGTCCCCGTCGGATTATTTAGGCAAAAGAGTAGATATTTGAATTTCTTTGTGTTAAAATAAACTCGGTGATTTTATGACATCGGTTTATTTCTTCAAATTAACAGAAAAAACTGAATATGACAAAACTCTGCTCCCACAAAATGTGCAAGACCATTGCAAAAAGCAAGAGAGTATTGCCGCGGCAACCGAGCTTTTGAATATGGGTGTTTCGGGACTTCGATATAAACAAAACAAGCCATTTGCAGACAACTGTTTTGTGAGCATTTCTCATAGCGGGGATATGGTAGCAGTTTGCAAAAGTGAAAATCCTGTTGGAATCGATATTGAAAAAATTGATGACACCAGAAACTTTGAGAAAATCGCAAACCGATATTTCCACGGAAAAGAAAAAGAGTTTTATGAACAAAACCCAACCGCTGACGCTTTTTATGAAATCTGGACAAAAAAAGAAGCCTACACCAAAATTGACGGCAACGGGGTTATTGAAATACAAAAAGGAATTGATGTTTTAAGCAAAGAAAACCACCAATTCCAGACCGAAAAAGTTAATGAATATATGCTCACAATTTGTGAGAGAATGAAATAAAGGACACCGACGGGTGTCCTTTTCCTTATTTTTATTTCACTTTAAATGAATTAAAGATTGCGAAAATATCTTCTTCAGTTAAAACATTATCAATATCTGAAATATAAATAGTATAGGCAAAATTAAGATTATTTGGTGCATAAGCGTCCATAGAATACCATTTTAATATGCTGCCATCATCTCTAACTTTGCTTCTGTCGTAAATAAATCCTTTGTGTGTATCTGTATCAACTTTATATATCGATTTAGGCGACATTAAAGGTGTTGCTGCAAGTGATTTCATCATTCCTGCTTGTGATATAACAAACACCTGATGATGATTATCTGTATCAAAAGTAGATGCATTTATACTATTCACTAAAAGTTGATAGTCATATTCTGTTCCCAATTCTATTCCATAACCCTTTTTAGAAGCGTGACCATACATAAGTTTATATATGAACTGTGTTTTTTCATAGTTTTTATATTCAGGATTATTCTTATCTTCAAGGAAAAACATCGGCTCTGAAATTAAGATAGTTGCCGATGGTTCTTCGCCGTTTTTAATCCAAAATGCATAGTTTCCCTCATTGGACGTTTCTTCGTTGAAAACAAAATTTTCTGGCAAAATTATTTCAAAGCTATCTTTTGTATGAGTTGTCATTTTGCCTGATAATACAAGATTTTGTTTGTCATACTCTTGCCAAGAAACACTCATTGCAGGATTATTTATGTTTTCTGCTTTAATCTCTTCTCCATCCATAAAAATTGGTGTTATACGGAAGAAAAATACAAACAATCCAACTGGTAACACTATGACTAACGAAAGTATAACTGAAATGATAATAATAGCAATTTTTTTGCCTTTGCTCATCTTTTTCATAAAATACCCCTTTCAAAAAACCTACATTATTTATTCAGTATGTAATTTATTACCGCTTGTGCTGTGCATTCGGGAATGTCTATGCTTTCTGTTGCTTCTACCATATTTTCAAGATAGTGAGCATCAGAATTGCGAAGATGTTTCATTCCTTTGAGTAACTCGTGCATTTCTTCATACTGTGGGATATATGCTTTATGTGTAAACTCGGCGCAAGTGAAATTCATTTCGGGGTACATAAAACCCAATACTGATAATACAGAATAAGATGCACGGTCAAGGTGTGCTGGGAAAACTGCACCGTCATATTTTGCCACTTCGCTAACAACATCGTCAATGCTTATTCCCGACGCTGTTGTTAAAAGTATTTCTTCATTGCCTAAAATCTGGTCGGTTTCGTCCATTATGTATTGGTTACCGAAAATACTCTCATCATTTTTAATGGGTGGCATTGTGGTTTTTACATATTCTGAAAACTCCAACGCCTTTTCGAGAGTTGGAAAAAGACAAACTGTATGAATTTCTTCTGCTGTGCAAAGCTCCATTCCGGGCACAACCGTAATGCCCGCCTGTTTCCCTGCTTTCATAGCGGCAGGGCAATTAAGACAGGAATTGTGGTCTGTGAGAGCGATAATATCATAACCCATAAGTTTTGCCATATTGACAAGGTTATATGGTGTCATATCGTTATCGCCACAAGGGGATAAGCACGAATGCAGGTGAAAATCATACTTTAATTTCATAATATTTCACCAAGTTTAGTTGCCAATGTATAAGCATTTTCTTCAGACGAAAGAATGCACACGCCCTGCATTTCTGCACGGTCTTTTGCATTGTCGTCAAGAGTTGCATTTTCACAAAGGACAATGCAAGCACAGTCGGCAAGAACACAAACACCAATAGCGTTGATATTGCCCATAACCGTAAACCAACAGTCACCACTCTGCGCTCTGCCCATTACCCAGCTGAGCAAGTCACCGCAATATCCACCTGTGATTTCACGGTCCATATCGCCACTGACCAGCACTTTAAGATTTAATTTTTCAACTAAATTACTAATAGTCATTATTTTTCGTCCTTATTCTCAGTTCGGAAAGGCTTAGGAATAACTACGCCTTCTTTATCTTTCATTGCAAAGATACAGTCGTTTTTGTCTGCTTTGCCGATTACAACATCTTCTGCAAATGTTCTGCAAGATGGTGAGCCACACATTCCGCAATCAAGACCCGGCAAGGTCTTTTCAAGCTCGTTGATGTCATTCATTTTCTGCATTGCTTCAAAAACATTGTCAGCCAATTTCCAAGGGGTTGCTTCAAGAGGCTTTTCCCAATACATTTCTTTTGGAATGGTGTCATATTCAAGGTGATTACAAGAAACAGGCATATATTTGCGAAGTCTTTGAAGTC
>CALBNX010000007.1 GCA_937896885.1 uncultured Clostridia bacterium | reverse complement strand
TATGCAATGGCTGCAAAAGTGCCTATGCTTGAACCTGCTGATTCAATGGAAGCATATACTTTTGCAAAAAATGCTTTCCTATTATCAGAAAAGTATGATACTCCCGTTCTTCTTCGTATGTGTACAAGAATTGCACACAGCCAGTCAATTGTTGAAACAAGCGAAAAAGTTCCGGCAACATTAAAGGACTATGAAAAGAACCCATCTAAATACATAATGGCACCTGCTAATGCTATCAAGCGCCATCCTTTTGTTGAAGACAGAACTCTTGCCCTTCAGGAATTAGCAGAAAACTGTGAATATAATACTGTAGAAATGAACTCCGATGAAATCGGTATCATCACATCAGGTTGTTCATATCAGTATGTTAAGGAAGTAATGGGTGCAGATGCTAGTATTCTTAAAATCGGTATGCCATACCCACTTCCTATAAAACTTATTAAAGATTTCGCATCAAAGGTTAAGACTCTTTATGTAATCGAAGAACTCGACCCATTTATTGAAAATCATGTAAAATCACTTGGCATAGATGTAATCGGTAAAGAAAAATTCTCAATTTTAGGTGAATTTTCGCAGGCAACTATTGCAAAGGCATTTGGAAAAGAATTACCTGAAAGTGTTACAGCGGATTCAGCAATTCCAAACAGACCACCAATGATGTGTGCAGGTTGTCCGCACAGAGGTTTGTTCTATACTCTTGCAAAGAATAAGATTACAGCACTTGGTGATATCGGTTGTTATACTCTTGGTTCTGCACCACCACTCAATGCACTTGATTCAACACTTTGTATGGGTGCATCAATTTCAGGTCTTCACGGCTTTAACCTTGCAAGAGGAAAGGACGCTGAAAAGAAGAGTGTTGCTGTTATCGGTGACTCAACATTTATGCATTCAGGTATGACAGGACTTGTCAATGTGGCATATAATGCAACAAATTCAACTGTAATTATTGTTGATAACTCAATTACCGGTATGACAGGTCATCAGCAGAACCCTACAACAGGTTACAACATCAAGGGTGACCCAGCAGCAAAGGTTGACCTTGAAGCACTTTGTAAGGCTCTTGGCATTAATCGTGTAAGAGTTGTTGACCCATACGACCTTAAGGCTTGTAATGAGGTTGTTAAGGAAGAATTGGCAGTAGAAGAGCCATCGGTAATTATTTCTCGCAGACCTTGTGTGCTTCTCAAATCAGTTAAACACGAAGCACCACTTAAAGTGGATAATGATAAATGCCGTTCTTGTAAGAGATGTATGACACTTGGTTGTCCTGCAATCAGTATGAAAGATGGCAAAGCAAAAGTTGACGCAACATTGTGCGTAGGCTGTGGAGTTTGTAAACAGCTCTGTGCATTTGATGCAATTGTTTAAGGGAGGGGACTTAAAATGAAAACTGTTAGTGTTATGATAGTTGGTGTCGGTGGACAGGGTAGTCTTCTCGCATCAAAATTGTTAGGTCGTCTTCTCGTTGATGAAGGCTATGACGTAAAAGTTAGTGAAGTTCACGGTATGAGTCAGCGTGGTGGCTCAGTTGTAACTTATGTTCGTTTTGGCAATAAGGTGTATTCACCAATTATCACAGATGGCGAAGCAGATATTATTATCTCATTTGAAAAACTTGAAGCAGGCAGATATGCAAGCTATCTTAAAAAAGACGGTAAAATCGTTGTAAATACTCAACAAATTGACCCAATGCCTGTTATT
This sequence comes from uncultured Clostridia bacterium, assembly GCA_937896885.1. Taxonomy (GTDB): domain Bacteria; phylum Bacillota; class Clostridia; order Oscillospirales; family Acutalibacteraceae; genus Fimenecus. Next base: position 12,908 of record CALBNX010000007.1, on the reverse strand, counting down.
ATTGGTGCTGCACAGTATCCTGAAAATGTGCTCGATGAATTGAGAGAAAAGGGCGTAAGTGTGGATGCTCTTGATGCTTTGCCACTTGCTGAACAAGCGGGTTCATCTAAGGCTGTTAACATTGTTCTTATGGGTAAAGCAGCAAAGTATTTCGATATTCCTTATGAGAGTTGGATAACAGCCATTGAGAATACTGTTGCACCTAAGTTTATTGAAATGAATAAAAAGGCATTTGAATTAGGTTATAATTCATAAATAAAAATTTAAAAAACTACTTGACTATGAACATTTAGCGTGCTAAAATGTTAAAGTGATAAAGACGCTTGAGCGGAAATTAGTATTCGGAAATATCATTTCAAGAGAGCTGCGGTTGGTGTGATGCAGTAGTGTAAAACCGGTGAATTCATTCCGTGAGTCGTTGGCTGAAGGTGTTTGCTGTGTAGGTCAAACGGGTTCGACCGTTATATCGACAAGGGTGTGTTTGCACTCGGAGGCCGTTATCGTGAGATAATGGTAAATAGAGGTGGTACCACGGGAATTTTCTCGTCCTCTGTATTCCGAATTGGAATGCAGAGGATTTTTTTATTGCTTCTGCAATCCAAAACAACCTTATTTCTAATTGCAGAAAGGACGAAAACAAAATGGAAAAATGTTACTATCAAAAAGAAATCGAAACCATGCCTGTTGAAGACATCAAAAAGCTTCAATCAGAGAAGTTGGTGAAACAAGTAAAGCATGTTTATGAAAATGTGCCTTACTACAAAAATTTAATGGATGAAAAAGGTGTTACACCTAACGACATTAAAGGAATTGAAGATTTGCACAAGCTTCCATTCCTTACAAAAGCAGATTTAAGAGATGCTTACCCTTACGGATTACTCGCAAAACCACTTAATGAATGTGTTCGCATCCATTCAACATCAGGTACAACTGGTCGCCGTGTAGTTGCATTCTATACACAGCACGATGTTGACTTGTGGGAAGATTGTTGTGCCCGTGCAATCGTTGCAGCAGGTGGCTCAAATGAAGATGTGTTACAGGTGGCATACGGTTATGGACTTTTCACAGGTGGCGCAGGTCTTCACGGTGGTGGACATAAGGTAGGTTGTCTTACACTTCCAATGTCATCTGGCAATACAGAAAGACAAATTCAGTTTATGATGGACCTTAATTCAACAATTCTTTGTTGTACACCATCTTATGCTGCATATATTGGTGAATCATTGAAAGAACAGGGCTACACACCTGACCAGATTCCTCTTAAAGCAGGTATCTTCGGTGCTGAAGCATGGACTAATGAAATGCGTCACCAAATTGAAGAAACACTCGGTATCAAGGCTTATGATATTTACGGACTTACAGAAACATCAGGTCCCGGTGTCTCATTTGAATGTGAAGAACAGACAGGTATGCACATTAACGAAGACCATTTCTTAGCAGAAATTATTGACCCTGAAACAGGCGAAGTTTTACCTGAGGGTAGCAAGGGTGAATTGGTATTCACAGCTCTTGATAAAGAAGCATTTCCACTTCTTCGTTACCGAACAAGAGATATTTGTGTGCTTAAACGCGAAAAATGTTCTTGTGGCAGAACATTCATCAAAATGGCTAAACCAATGGGTAGAAGTGACGATATGCTCATTATCCGCGGTGTTAATGTATTCCCAAGCCAAATTGAAACAGTTCTTCTCAATGAAGGTTATCAACCTAACTATCAGATTGTCATTGACCGTGTTAATAATAATGATACATTCGATGTTCTTGTTGAAATGAATCCAGACAAGTTCTCTGATACAGTTGGTGGCATCACATCACAAGAAAAAGCACTTGCAAATGCTATGAAGATTATGCTCGGTATCAATCCTAATGTTAAGTTGGTTGCACCAAAGAGCATTGCTCGTAGCGAAGGCAAAGCAGTCCGTGTTATTGATAAGCGTAAGCTTTATGACTAATCGAAAGGGGAATTTATTATGTCATTAAAACAGTTAACAATATTCGTTGAAAACAAAAAAGGCGCATTGGTTGATATTACAAAAACTCTCGCAGATAGCAATGTTAATCTCCGTGCATTATCTATTGCAGACACACAGGATTTCGGTATTCTTCGTCTTATTGTAAATGACAATGATACTGCAACAAAAGCTTTGAGTGATGCAGGTTATCTTATTAAAATGACTGATGTTGTCGGTGTTAAAATAGGTGACCAACCGGGTAAGCTCTCAACTGCACTTGATGTCCTTGATAAAGCTGATATCAATATGGAATATCTTTACGCATTTATGGCTCGAACAGAAAAACACGCCTATGTTGTTCTTCGTGTCGCTGATAATGCCCAAGCAGAAAAAGTATTAGAAGATGCAGGGTTCCATATGATTACCGACGCAGATGTTGATAAGTTATAAGATATAAAATATAAAACGGAGTTTTCCATAGTGAAAACTCCGTTTTTTCTATAAAAAAGTTGGTGATGTTTTTTCTTCAAATGTGGCTTGAAATAAATATTAGAGAGGTATTTTTATATATTATAAAAATACCCAATAATAAATTTTTTAGGTGGCTTCTAATAAGTGCTACTAAAATAAATGATAAAGAAATCAAAAAACAGAAAAGAGCACAGGTGGTTATTTTTGTATTTATTGCAAAAATACGGAAAAATCTTGCAATTCTGCAATTCACTTGCTATTGAATAATGATTTTGATAGAATTATATTGAGTTATGAGATGCTTTTTTATATGAAAATGGAGTGCTTTTATGCGAATACTTATTTGTGATGATGAAATCAAAAACATAAACAATTTAAAAAGTTATGTTGAAAAGTATATGAATAATCATGGAATTACTTTTGAAATAGAAACTACTACAAATCCAACTGATGTTGCCCAAAGTGATACCGCTTATGATTTAGTGTTTCTTGATATTCAGATGCCTGAACTTGACGGATTCAAAGTGGCTCGTGAATTAAAAACAAGAAACAGTAAAATTGTTATTTTCTTTATAACTGCATTTAATGAGTATCAGGATGATGCTATGGATTTGCAGGTGTTCAGATTCTTTGAAAAGCCATTTGATATAACGCGTTTATATTCAAGTCTTGATAAGGCGATGGAATATATCGATGGTGCTTATGTTGATGTTTTTGTCTATAACAATAAAGAACATAAAAGGATTTTGGTAGATGACATTATATATATCAAAAGAGAAAATAGAAAGAACTATCTCTACACAAAAGATGGTGAAATTATTGTTCGTGAATCAATAGAAGAATGGAACGAAAAACTCCCTACAACATTTTTTTATTTAGTGCATAAATCATTTTTAGTAAATCTTCATTATGTTACAAGATACAACTATACAGAAGTTTATCTTAATGAAACAATAAGAATTCCTGTTGCACCAAGAAAACAGGCGGATTTTCATAAGGCTTGGTTTAACTATCTTAAAAGGAGGTAAATTATGCTTTATTATGCTATTTTGACAGTTGCGTATGTAATAGAATTGTTTGCTACATACACAGTTTTTTCTCAATTGGGAGAGAAAAAAATGAAAACCTCATTTTGTTTGCTCACAGGGACAGAACTTTTTATTCTAGCTTATTTGGCAAACATTTTATCTGCCAATAGTGTGTGGCTCAATATTATTTTCTATCCGTTGGTGTGTTTCCTTTTTGCTGTTTTATGCTTTAAGATTAAAATTCCAAAAGCGGCCTTGTGGGCGGTTTTATTGGAGTTTATTTGTATAACATTAGAATATGTATTTGAAGCTATTTTAGTAATTGTTTCAAATGTAGATATTTCTGGTTATCGTGATAATGATTTTATTGCATTGTATATTGTTATAACGAGTAAAGGAACATTCTTTTTGGTATGTGCATTGCTGTCACGATTATTAAACAAAGAGAATTATTCAAAAGTTCCAGCATCTTTTTATCTTTACCCTGTTTCTGCAATTTTGGTAATTACAACATTCTGGTATATAAATAACGATAATAAAGCTTATCAAATTTTGATGCTTGCAGTTGGAGCATTGTTGTTATTATCATCAATAGTTTTGTTTATTACATATCAACGCAATAGTGAGAAAGAAAATGAACTTTTTCAGTTGAAAAATGAAATTAATAGGATTGAAACTGAAAAGACATATTACGATATTCTAGAAAAGCAAAATCAGGATTTGATGATATTTGCACATGATGCTAAAAACCATCTGTCTGCAATCAAGAGTCTTAATACCGACTCACAAATTGAAAAATACATAAATCAAATGACCGAGAGTCTAGCCACATATAGTAAGGTGAGTCATAGCGGTAATCACACTCTTGATGTTATTATAAATAAATATATTACAGAATGCGAAATCAAAGGCGTAAAATTCACTTTTGATATTCGTCTTAAAAACCTTGAATATGTTGAAGATTATGACTTGGTTACAATTTTAGGCAATCTTCTTGATAACGCTTTGGAGTCTGCTGAAAAATCAGAAAAGCGTGAGATTTCATTATCTACAGATTATCGTAATACATATGATATTTTAATTATCACTAATAGTTGCGATACTCAGCCAAAATCGGTTAATGAAAAACTATTTACCACTAAAAGTGATAAGAAATTTCATGGCGTGGGACTTAAAAGTGTTACAAAAACACTTAAAAAGTATAATGGCGACTATGACTGGGAATATGACCAGCAAAATAAAGTGTTTACAGCAACAGTAATGATAACCAACAAGTAATATAGAGTACTTTTCCTTGCAAAATTACCGCTTTTTTCGGCAGTTTTGCATTTTACTGTACTTATAAAAATTTTTGTTATAAAATGAGATTACAAGAATACGGGAAATAGGAGATGAGAGTTATGCAAAGGACGCGTAAGTTTTTATCCGTTATTTTAGCAATTATAATGGTGATATCCGCCTTTCCAATTACAGCAAGTGCTATAACAAGCGGGGATTGGACTTATTCTGTAACTTCAGAAGCAGACAAAACTGCTCAGATAACAGGTTATAGTGGTTCAGAAACAAATTTGAAAATTCCATCAATAATTGATGGTTACACAATCACATCAATTGGTAATAATGCTTTTCAGGAAAATGCAACCATTACACATGTTACCATTCCTGAGGGTATAACATCAATTGGTAGATATGCGTTTTATAAATGTGAAGCATTAGAGCGTGTTGTTATTCCTGAGGGTATAAAAACAATCAGTTATGCGGCATTTATGTGGTGTTCAAAACTTACAAATATAGTGATTCCTGCAAGCGTTACAAAAATTGAGGATTATGCTTTTGATTATTGCTCTAATCTTGAGCATGTATTCTTTTCCGGTACAAAAGAACAATGGAAGGCAATTACAGTTGGTGAGTGGAATACTTGCCTTAACTCTATAAATGTTGATTATGAGTGTGAGAACAACCAACTTCTTAGTGGCTCTTGCGGTGCTAATGCTGTATGGTCATTAAATGTTGTTACAGGTCTTTTAACAATTTCAGGCACTGGTGCTATGGAACGTGCTAGCGTTATCGCACAGCTGCCTTGGTATTATTACCGAACACTTGTTAAAACTGCTGTAATAAATAATGGCATAACAAGAATATGTGAATATGCTTTTAACGATTGCACAAATCTTACAAGCATATCAATTCCCGCAAGTGTAGAATCAATAGGTTTAAATGTGTTTAATTCTTGCACAAGTCTTAAAAGTATAAATGTTGATAGCAATAACCAATATTTTTCAAATGACCAGTATGGTGTATTATTTGACAAAGATAAAACTATTCTTTATCAATATGCTCTTGCTAATGGTGTATCAGATTATACAATTCCAAATACTGTTACAACAATCCGGGCAGAAGCATTTGCAGAGTCTAAGACTCTTAAAAATGTGGTAATTCCTGATAGTGTAACAGCGATTTATGCTAGTACATTTGAAGAGTGTAGAAAAATAGAGAGTGTAACAATAGGTAATGGCGTAACCGAAATTGGAAATTATGCATTTAAGAATTGTTGGAATTTAAAGAAAGTTGTATTTGGTAACAGCCTTACAACAATGGGTGAACAGGTATTTTATAACTGTGGTTTTACAAGCATAGAAATTCCATCTAGCTTAACAAAGCTTGAAAAACGTATGTTTGAAGAGTGCACAAAGCTCAAGGAAATATTAATACCTGTTACTATTACAGAAATTGGTTGGGGCGTGTTTTACGATTCTGAAAAACTCACCGATGTTTATTATGGTGGTTCAGAAGAACAATGGGCAGCCATTACAATAAACGATAGTTATAACGATGCTATTAAAACTGCAAAAATCCATTATTATGCAGACCATATTCACGATTATACCAGTGTTTACACCGCAGCAACATGTACAAAGAAAGCATATTATACATACACTTGCGAATGTGGTTATTCTTATATTAAAGAAACTGGAGAAGCAAAGGGTCACACTCCTGTTGGTAGTGGCGTTGTTACAAAAGAGCCGACTTGTACAACAGAAGGAGAAAAGACATTTACTTGTGAGGTTTGTGGAGAAACTTATACAGAAGCAATTGACCATCTTCCTCATACTAAAGAAAAAATTCCTGCAGTTGCTCCAACACCTACATCAACAGGCTTAACTGAAGGTGTAAAGTGTTCAGTTTGCGGTGAAATATTAGTAGCACAACAAGTTGTGCCTATGCTTGAGGTTTCAGGTGCATGCGGTGATAATCTTACATGGGTTTTTGATATTGAAACATACACACTGACTATTTCCGGTACAGGTGATATGTCTAATTGCACATCTAACTATCATCCATGGATGGATTATGAAAAAGAGATTAAGAAAATCGTTGTAGAAGATGGTGTAACATCAATTGGTGCTTATGCTTTTTATAATTACTCTTGGGTTACAGATGTTGACCTTCCCGATACGTTAGTAAAAATCGGCGACTATGCTCTTTATGGGTGCAGTATGACAAGCATTAAGTTAGCTGACCCCTTAACAACAATTGGAGAACGTGCATTCAAGAATTGTGACAATTTAACAGAGATTATTATTCCTGAGGGCGTAACTAAAATTGCTACAGGTACCTTTGAAGGAAACCTTAATTTGACCAAAGTTGCACTTCCAAGTACATTAACAATAATATGCGGTGAAGCATTCTACAATTGTAGAAGTTTAGAGAGCATTGATATTCCTGATGGTGTAACAACAATTGGCGGTTATGCATTTTACTATTGTCTTGGTCTTCAAAGTGTTGAAATTCCTGAAAGTGTAACAGAAATTTCTCAATCAGCATTTTATGCATGCAAAGGTCTTGAAAAGGTTATTCTTCATGAAGGCTTAAAAGCAATTGAATCTAGTGCGTTTGAAGCTTGTGAAAAGCTTGCAAAAATTAATTTTCCAAGCACTCTTGAAAGTGTTGGCGGATATGCCTTCCGAAAGACAGGCTTAACAAGTATAACAATTCCTGCAAGCGTTACATCATTTGGTGCACAAGTTTTTGCTCAGTGCCCAAATCTTACTGATGTAACATTTGAAGATGGTGTAACAGTTATAGCTAAAGAAATGTTCTATAAATGCTCTGCGTTGAAAAACGTAAATATACCAAATTCAGTTACAGAAGTCAGAGCCACTGCATTTGATAGTTGTACTGCATTAGAGAATGTGTATTTTAGCGGTACACTTGAAGACTGGCTTAAAATCACTTTTGATATTAATAACGCTAAATCTCAGCCTTTATATTATGCTGAAAACTTATATTTCAACAACGAGCTTGTTACAGAGGTTGTAATTCCTGAAACTGTAACAACAATAAATGCTTATGCATTCTATAATTATGACAAGTTAACAAGTGTTGAAATTCCAAGCACAGTTAAAACAATCAAAAAGAGTGCATTTGCAGCTTGCTCAGGCTTGACAGACCTCACAATCCATGAAGGCGTTTCAACTTTTGATTCTTTTGTTTTCTCTGATTGTGATGCGTTAACGAGTGTAACAATTCCTGCTAGCATCACAAGTATTGGTAATAATGTGTTTGAAGAGTGTGACACATTAACAAAAGTTGTTTTTGCTGAAGGTAGTACTACTACAGGTGTAAAAACCTTCTATAGCTGTGATGTATTAAAGGAAGTTGTGCTTCCAACAAGCATGAAAACAATTGGTAGCAATGCATTTGCTTATTGTAAGAGTCTTGAAAATATTTCAATTCCTAAAAATGTAACATCAATTGGCATTAAGGCGTTTGATTACTGCAACGCTCTTACAAACATTACAGTTGATAATGAAAATCAGCAATATTCAAGTGAAGATGGCGTATTGTTCAATAAGAACAAAACAGAAATTATTCACTATCCGATTGGTAAGCCTGAAACAAGCTACACAATTCCTGACGGTGTAAAAACAATACCGGAATATATTTTTGCTTATTCAAGTCTTACAAATGTAATAATTCCTACAAGTGTAGCAAAAATCTATGGTTATGCATTTTACCATTGTGATGATTTTACCGATATTTATTATAAGGGCACAAAAGCACAATGGGATGCTATTACAAAAGATGATTATTACGATAAATACATTGGCAAAGCGATACTTCACTGCGAATATCCTGCAGGTGATTATGAATACACTGTAATTTCTGAAACAGATAAAACAATAAGAATTGAAAAGTATAATTTATATGATTCTGCAACTGAAATGGTAATCCCATCAGTTATTGATGGCTACACTGTAATAGAAATCGGTGAATCTGCATTTGAGAATCGAGGCAAATTCACAAAAATTGTAATTCCTGAAACCGTTACTAAAATTGGCGAGCGTGCTTTCTATAATTGTGCAGGCATTAAAAAGTTAATAATCCCTGATAGTGTAACAGAGATTTCTGCTAATGCGTTTAATGGTTGTAATAAACTTGAAAAAGTGTTGTTTTATGACGGCATAAAGAAAATCGACATAGCTGCCTTTAATAATTGCACAAAGCTTTCTGATGTTTATTATACAGGCACAGCAGAGCAGTGGAATACTATTAAAATAAGTACAGATAATAATCCGCTTATCAATGCAACAAAGCATTTTGGATACACTGACGATTATGTAACAGATTCAGGCACTTGCGGAGATAATCTGACTTGGGCACTTAATGCTTTTACAGGTGTATTGACAATTTCAGGTACAGGGGATATGTATGATTATGCGTCTAATAGTAAAGCACCTTGGTATAACTATAGAAACTCAATAGAAAAGGTTGCTATATGTGACGGAGTAACCTCAATCGGTGAATATGCATTTTATAATTGTACAACCTTTAAGAATATATCAATGGCTGATAGCGTAACAACAATCGGTTTCCGTGCATTTTATAATTGCAATGGTCTTACTGATATAGTAATCGGCAAGGGCGTAAAAGAACTTGGTTATTATACATTTTATTGTTGTTCAGCTCTTAAAACAATTACTTTTGATAAAAATGTTAAACGCATTCACCAATATGTTGTTGGTAGTTGCTCAAATTTGACAGATGTATATTATTTAGGTTCATGGGATGATTGGGATAATACATCAGTAGGTTATAATTGCTTCTGGCCTGGGGAAATTCACATCCTTGGTGAAGATACACATGAATGTAGCAAAGAATACATTTATGATTCAGTAGTCACAGCACCTACTTGCACAGAGCAAGGATATACAACATATACCTGCAGATGCGGTAAAACTTATGTTGATGACTATGTTGATGCAATAGGTCACAACTATAATTCAGTTGTAACACCACCAACTTGTATAGATAAGGGTTACACAACACATACATGTTCAATTTGTGGCGACAGTTATATTGACACTTATGTTGATAGTCCTTTTGATGGTTCAGCACACGAATATGATTCAGTTGTAATAGAGCCAACTTGTACAAGTCAGGGTTACACAAAGCATACTTGCTCAATTTGTGGTCATATTTACAATGATGAATATGTTGATGTGTTACCACACGAATATACTTCAGTTGTAACTGAACCAACCTGCACAAAACAAGGCTACACAATACATACCTGTTCAGATTGTGGTGACAACTATGTTGACAACTATGTGAGTGCTCTTGGTCATCAATATAATGCAGTTGTAACAGAGCCAACATGTTTGGAACAAGGCTATACAACATATACTTGTGAATGTGGCGATAGTTATATTGATGATTATGTTGGTGCCTGTGGCCACAGCTGTAATGAGTGGGAAGTTGTTTTACAACCGACTTGTGACATTAAGGGTACTGAAAAAGGAACATGTTCAACCTGCGGTATTGAACTTACTCAATCAATTCCATCAATTGGTCATGATTACGGTGAATTGGTTCTTGAATATGATGCTACCTATACAAACGAAGGACGTTACTCAAGAGCATGTTCAAGATGTGAAAGCAAAACTGATATAGAAATAATCCCTGCAACAGAACACAATTTTAGTGACTGGAAACAAGTGGACGATGCAAAATGCGGAGAGTATGGTAGATTTGAACGTGTTTGTTCAATATGTGGAAGCGTCAACGTTATGTTTGCACCTACTGAACACAATTATTCAATAGTGGTAGAGCATATTGAACCAACTTGCACAACCGATGGAATCAAAACAGTTAAGTGTGAAGATTGTGGGCGTACTTTGAGTGAAGTAATTCCTGCAACAGGTCATAACTATACAGTTGAAGAAATCCATTCTGAAGCGACTTGTACAACCCCGGGTTGCAAAACACAATATTGTTCATGCTGTAACGAAGTGAATGAGATTATCATTCCTGCAATGGGACACTCCTATACATCACAAGTTATACAACCTCCAACATATACAACAGAGGGCATTGAATTATTAAGTTGTTTTTGTGGAGAGCAAAAATATAAAATAATCGAAAAACTTCCTATGGGTGATAATCAACTAACTATACTGATTACTGGCAAAGAAGATACTAACAAAGAGGTTGTTAGCAAAGAAAATGTTAACAAAGATGACACCAACAAGGAAGATATCAGTATAAATAATGCTAATATAGTCGATGCTGATAATCTGTATGTTTCAACCGCAAGCACTAAAACGGTTGTATGCATTTTGTTGACACTCTTATTCACTATCGCTGCTTATATGACTGCTAATGTGATTTATGTTCGCAAAAGACGTAGTAAATAATTTGAGCGTACAAAATTAAATAATTAAACGAAAAGACTACACAGATTATTTTCTGTGTAGTCTTTTTTGTAGATGAGTATAAAAATAAAAATCCTTTTGACATAACGAAAATACGCTACCAACTGCATTGGAAATCAAAAGGAGGACATTCAAAATGAATGACGATAAAAGTTTAGCATATACAACATAGAATTGCAGATATCATATATAGCCCTTGCAGAAGGTAGTCGTAGGGTACACCTTGAGACGATGCCAGAACTATAGGGCTTTGTCCGCATATGAATAACCCCCAGCTTAGCCAAAGGTTACTATTTATTTTATCCTAAACTCCAACAGATTTTATACAATTAACTTAATTAGAGCGTCTTTTAGTTTGAATATGAAATTATATTCCCTTACAAGCAAAATCCTGCCAAGAGCTATCCTGAGAGAGTTTTCCGCCATCTTTAAATATGTTTAAAGCATTTGCATCATTTTTAAGCCATGCATCAAACCAAGCGAGTGCATATCCTGAATATTCTGTTGGGTTTGTGCAACAACGAGTATGTATTGCATTTGTTTTACAAGCATAAACTGCAGGACCCTCGCAGTTCTCATAAGCAGGAACAAGCCATTGCTTTGCATTAACAATCATATCAGCAGAGCCACCAATGAAAAATGTTGGCGCAGAAAGTTTTTCAGCTTCTTCTACAAAGTTACTGCCCGCAAATGAAACGACGCAATCAACTCTTGAGTCAGCGGCTGCAGCATTTACAGAGCTTCGTCCACCTTGCGAGTGACCTGCAAGACCAATTTTATTCACATTGATTTTGTTATAGAAAATGCTCCCAGAGTCCTTGCTTTGAGCAATTAAGAAATCAACAGAATCCAGTTGTGCAGTGCCGTCAGCTGACATAGTTTCTGTGTTGGCAATTACAATATATTTGCCCTTTGCCAGTTCAATAAGTAATTTTTCATATATGTCATAAGAAAATCCTGTACCGTTAGCAAAAGCGATAATAGGGTATGTAATATTTGTTTCTTGAATATTTGATGGGTAGAACACAATCTGACCATTACCAAAATCCTTTTTCTTAATTGTAACCGGTGTTGAACCCGTCTTTTTTGTTGTAGTTTCATCAGAAGACTTTTTAGTGGTAGTTTCGGTTGGTTTTTGTGTTGGCTTTGTGGTTGTTTCACTTGTCGATGATTCAACATCATTATTGCTTATCGCTTCTGTCGTTGTTGTTGAACTGTTATCAACATTTTCTTCTTTGCCACAACCAACGATTGAGAAAAACATAACAAAAACTAATAATAAAGATAAAACCTTTTTCATAAACTTTCTCCCCATATCTCTATTCTTATGTTTATTATATCACATAAAAATAATCTATCAAGACAAATAACGCATAAATAAATACACAAATCCTATTGACTTTTAAGACGATAAAATATATAATATTTGAGCAACTGAATAAGGACCACTAGCTCAGTTGGTTAGAGCATCCGGCTCATAACCGGACGGTCATAGGTTCGAGTCCTATGTGGTCCACCAAGAAAGCATCTAACTTTTTGTTAGATGCTTTTATTTTTTTGTTTCAAATAAACTTGAACAAATTTGAATTTGTCTATCTCATTAAATGGTGTATATTGCCTCCCTCTGACGAGGGAGGTGGCATTTTCGTAAGAAAATGGCGGAGGGAGAGACAGAGTACGTTCTAACTAAATCTCTCCCTCAGTCTCGCTAACGCTCGACAGCTCCCTCGTCAGAGGGAGCC
>CALBNX010000006.1 GCA_937896885.1 uncultured Clostridia bacterium | reverse complement strand
TATGATGTAGAAGCAGCTGGTTTGCTTACACAGGCTGAAATCGCAGCTATGGTTGTTGAGAATAGATATGTATATGAAATGATTTAAATCTCATAAACTAAAGCAGACTTTCGGGTCTGCTTTTTTGCTTTTATATCTATATAATCTTGACACAATGTTTATTTTTGTGTAAAATATAAAGGATAGTATGGGGTAGTAGTATCCCGTCTGTCATTCATCTTAATTTCATTACATATTTTTGATATATTTTGTGAAATTAAATATTTAATAGGAGGGAACGACATAATGGAACCAATTACCATTATTCTTGCCGTTGTCTCTGCTGTTGTATTTGGAGTTGGTGGCTTTGTTGTTGGTGGTTTACACCGCAAAAAAGTTGCCGAAGCTGAAATTGGTTCAGCTAATGAAGAAGCATTAAGAATTGTTAATCAGGCAGTGCAGACTGCTGAAAGCAAGAAAAAAGAAGCTATTCTTGAAGCAAAAGACGAAATACACAAGTTAAGAAATGAAGTTGATAAAGAACTTCGTGAAAGACGCGCAGAGGTACAGCGACAAGAAAACAGAATTAATCAAAAAGAAGAAAATCTTGACAAGAAAACTGAAAACCTTGAAAAGAAAGAAGAACTTTTAGCAGAAAAAGTTAAAGCTGCTGATGCTAAAATGGAAGAAGTTGAAATGCTCAAACGCAGTCAACTTGAAATGCTTGAAAAAATCAGTGGTTACTCAAAAGAACAGGCGAAAGTACTTCTCTTGCAAGAACTCGAAGAGCAACTCACTCACGAAAAAGCTCTTAAAATTATGGAATTTGAGCAGAAAACCCGTGACGAGAGTGATAACCTTGCTCGTGAAATCATTTCAGGTGCAATTCAACGTTGCGCAGCAGACCATGCTGCAGAAGCAACCGTTTCAGTTGTTGCACTTCCAAATGACGAAATGAAGGGTAGAATAATCGGTCGTGAAGGTCGAAATATCAGAACTCTTGAAACAATTACAGGTGTTGACTTGATTATCGACGATACACCAGAAGCAATCACAGTTTCAAGCTTTGACCCAGTTCGTCGTGAAGTGGCAAGACTCACACTTGAAAGACTTATTCAGGACGGCAGAATTCACCCTGCTCGTGTTGAAGAAATGTTTGAAAAATCAAAGCGTGAGGTTGAACAGACAATCAAGCAAACAGGTGAAAGAGCAGTTGTTGACGCAGGTGTTAATGGTGTTCACCCTGAACTTGTTAAGCTTCTCGGTAAACTTAAATACAGAACAAGCTTTGGACAGAATGTGCTCAACCATTCACTTGAAGTTTCTTATATTGCAGGTCTTATGGCTCAGGAATTGGGTGTAGATGTTAAGGCTGCAAAGCGTGCAGGTCTTCTTCACGATATCGGTAAGGCTCTTGACCGTGAATTTGAAGGAACTCATATTGAGCTTGGTGTTGAAGCTGCAAAGAAATATAAAGAAAACGACAAGATTGTTCACGCTATCGCTGCTCACCACGGTGAAATCGAAGCTAAAACAATTGTTGCAGTTCTTGTTCAGGCAGCCGATGCTATTTCTGCTGCAAGACCAGGAGCCCGACGTGAAAATGTTCAGAACTATATCAAGCGTCTTGAAAAGCTTGAAGAAATCGCAACATCATTTGAAGGTGTTGAAAAATCATTCGCAATTCAGGCTGGTCGTGAAATTCGTATTATGGTTAACCCAGAAACAGTTTCAGATGAAAAGATGGTTATTGTTGCTCGTGAAATCGCAAAGAAGATTGAAGACGAGCTTGAATATCCAGGTCAAATTAAGGTTAATATTGTTCGTGAAAACAGAGCAATAGATTTTGCAAAGTAAGAACCTCGAAACATAACGAAATCAAAGATTTCTATGTTTCTGAGAACCTTGTTACTCGCTTTGCTCGTAATGATTGAAATTAGTGCCTTTTCACTTTTTCACCCTTGACTTACACTCGTAAGCCGTCGGTCTCAAAAGCAAAAATCCATCTAATTTTAAATATTTTGAATTAAAAATGTAAAAACCAATGCCCCGATGTCAACAAGGCTTCGGGGCAAAATAATCCATATATAGAAACGGTGTGCCTATGTCACGCAAAATTAAAGTGCTTTGTGTGGGTGATGTGGTAGGAAATAGCGGTTGTGAATTCTTACGCAAAAAACTCTCGCAATTTAAAACAGAAAACAATATCGACATCTGCATTGTAAATGGTGAAAATTCAGCTGTAGGCAACGGAATGTTACCTAATTCCTGTGGTCATATTTTTACAAGTGGTGCCGATTTTATAACCGGCGGAAATCATTCTCTCAAACGCCGTGAGATATTTGAATATCTCGATAGGACTGATAATGTTATTCGTCCTGCTAACTATGGCGACGGTGTGTGGGGTAAAGGGTATGGAATAATTGATAAGGGTGCTTATAAAGTGGGCGTTATCAATCTTTTAGGCCGTGTTTATCTTGAAGGTCACGCCGACCCCTTTGAAACTGCCGAAAATATAATCAAAGAATTAAAAGTAGAAACAAATATTATATTTGTTGATTTCCACGCTGAAGCAACAGCTGAAAAAAAGGCATTAGGATATTTTCTCGACGGAAAAGTCAGCGCAGTTTTTGGAACACATACTCATATCCAGACTTCTGATGCTCAGATTATGGCAAACGGTACAGGTTATATTACCGATTTGGGTATGACGGGTCCCGAAGAGTCTGTGCTTGGCGTGAAAAAAGAAATTATTATTGAAAAATTTAGAAAAGGCTTTACCACAATGTTTGAAACTGCTGATACACCCGCATTTATGCAGGGTTGTGTATTTACAGTTGACCGTGATAGTGGAAAAACCGTTGAAATCGAACCAATAACAATAAGGTGACAATATGAAAAGGTATTTACCTGTCATTTCGCTTTTGCTCTGTTTTGCTTTGCTCTTTTCGGGATGCAAAGGTGAAAAAGAGCCAGAAGAAACTGAACAGACAACTGAAACTACAACTGAATCAGTGCAGAATACAGGCACAGTTATAAAAGACGGTAAAATATCTTTGCCTTTTAACAAGACAGATGGTCTTAACCCTTATTTTGCGAAGAGTAATGAAAATTTATATCTTTGCAATCTTTTGTATGAGCCTTTATTCTCGGTGGATAGCACATATAAAGCAAATCCTGTTTTAGCAGAAACTATAAATGTGAACGGAACAACTGCAACCGTAACAATCAGAACAGATGCAAACTGCCGTGGCTCAAATCCAATTAACGCTTATGATGTTGTCTATTCGTTCAATATGGCAAAAGTGTCTTACGCTTGGTCAGGAATGTTGTCAGGTGTGAACTCTGCGACGGCAATGAGCAACAATTCAATTCAGTTCAGTTTATCATTTAA
The DNA here is from genome assembly GCA_937896885.1 of uncultured Clostridia bacterium. Taxonomy (GTDB): domain Bacteria; phylum Bacillota; class Clostridia; order Oscillospirales; family Acutalibacteraceae; genus Fimenecus. The sequence continues at coordinate 8,548 of CALBNX010000006.1, read as the reverse complement.
CGACCAATATGTCGCAAATAAGCTTGTATTCCCTATTGTAAAAAGTGGAACAGCAGAAACTCAATCAGCAATACCAACAGGTAGTGGGGATTATTACTATATTCAAAACAATTTAAAGAATATTGGCAACGCTGAGAAAAATATAAGTCTGTTTGAAACTGATACAAATAAAAGCTCTGAAAACGCTTTTAAAATAGGCAAAACTGATGTTTATTTTAACGATTTGTCAAATTGCAATTATACAAGTGTAATTGGCGCAGATTATAGTGTTCAGCTTAACAATATGGTCTATCTTGGACTCAACTCTGCTCGTGGCGCATTGACAAAACATGTCAGAAGTGCAATTGCGGCACAAATCAATGCAGAAGAAATTGCAACATCATCTTATCAGGGACACGCAACACCAATTAAGTTGCCTGTTAACCCTGAAAGTGCAATGAGCAAAGAGGTTACCCAAATTGATGTCAAGAGCAATAAAACACTTGCAGAAAGTATTCTTGATAAATGTGGTTTTATAAATTATTCAGGTAAAGCCAAAACAAATGGTGCATATTTACTCTCATTCACTTTAATTGTGAATAACGATAATCGTTACAGAGTTGCTGCGGCTTATAATATTGCTGACAGTTTAAAAGAATGCGGATTTTTAATCACAGTTTTACCATTAAGTTTTGCTGATTATAGCCAGAGAATTGCAAGTGGCAATTTCGATATGTATCTTGGTGAAATTAAACTTGACAGTTCAATGGATATTTCACAATTTTTCGGCGGTGGCGCTCAAAGTGTTGGCGTTGACCAAACAGAAAGAGTTGTTACTGAATATTATAAATTCAGGGCAGGTCAAATAACTGCGAAACAATATTTTGAAATATTCAGCGAATATTATCCATTTGTCCCCGTGTGTTTCAGAAAGGGCTATGCAGTCTTTTCGGGGGATATAAATCCACAGACAAACCAATTCCCAAATAATATTTATTCGGGAATATAAAGAGGTAAGAAAAATGAAGTTCTCCGACGATATTAAATATATCAAGGGCGTTGGCGAAACCCGAGCAAACGGTTTTCGCTCTCTTGGTGTGTCAACGGTCGGGGAGCTTTTGCGTTTTTATCCTCGTGCTTATGAAGATTGGAGTAAAATACTTCCCATATCTCAATGCGTTATCGGTGAAAATGTGTGCATCAAGGGAACACTTATTTTCCCTATAAAAAACGAGAGAGTCCGCGGTGGAATGCTCATTGCAAAGGGTACGGTTACTGATGGTGACGATGCAGTTTCAATCACCTTTTTCAACAATAAATTTATTGATAAAATGTTAAAAACAGGTGAAGAATATCTGTTTTACGGAAAAATTACCTTGGGCAAATTTGCGGCTCGTGAAATGGTTGCACCAATGTTTATAAAATCAACTGAAAGTGTTGAAGTGCGACCAATTTATCCGCAGAATAAGAATATAACGTCAAGGCAAATTCAGTCAGCAGTTAAATTTGCACTTGAAAATATTGACGCAATTCCCGATTATTTACCACAATATATTTTAGATAAATTTAGTTTGGTATCTCTTGATACTGCAATTCGCAATATTCATTTTCCTAAAAATGATGAAGATTTGCAAAATGCAAGAAATCGTTTGATTTTTGATGAATTATTCATTTTGCAACTTAGTTTGTTGACCTTAAAAAATGATAACTCAGTTATAAAAACAGGTAATATAATCAATAAGGATTATAGTGATGAATTTTTCTCACTTTTACCATTTACACCCACAAACGCGCAGAGAAAAGCCGTAAAAGAAGCCGTTTCTGATATGCGAAGTGGAAAACAAATGAACAGACTTTTGCAAGGTGATGTTGGTAGTGGTAAAACTGCCGTAGCTGCGGCTATTGTTTATTCAGTTGCGAAAAACGGCTTGCAATCAGCGTTGATGGCACCTACAGAAGTGCTTGCAACCCAACATTTTGAAACATTTAAAACACTTTTCAACAATACGGGTATTAGTTGCGAATTATTGACAGGTAGCACCAAAGCGAAAGAGAAAAAAGAAATAAAAGAACGACTTAAAAATGGCGAAATAGATTTAATAATTGGTACTCATGCTCTTATTCAGAACGATGTAGAGTTTAGAAATCTTGGACTTGTTATTACTGACGAGCAACATCGTTTCGGCGTAAAACAGAGAACAGGTCTTTGTAGCAAAGGCGCAAATCCACACGTTTATGTTATGTCGGCAACACCAATTCCAAGAACATTGGCGCTCATTCTCTTCGGCGATTTGAATGTTTCAATCCTTGATGAGTTGCCACCGGGCAGACAAAAAATTGACACATTTGCTGTCAATTCTTCAAAGCGTGGGGGTATGTTTGACTTTATCCGTAAGCATCTGGACGCGGGTTATCAGGCGTATATTGTTTGTCCGTTAGTTGAAGAAAGTGAGCTTGTGCAAGGAGTATTATCAGTTGAAGAATACTTCAAAAAAGCACAAGTGCCATTCAAAAATTATAGAATGGACCTTTTACACGGCAAAATGAGCCCTAAAAAGAAAGACGAGATAATGCTCAAATTTAAAAGTGGAGAAATTCAACTTCTTATTTCAACTGTAGTTATTGAAGTTGGCGTTGATGTGCCAAATGCGGTGATTATGGTAGTTGAAAATGCCGAGCGTTTTGGTCTTTCTCAACTTCATCAGTTGCGCGGTAGAGTTGGTCGTGGCAAGGCAAAATCCACTTGTGTGCTTGTGACAGATGCAACGGGTGACGAAGCAACGGCGAGAATGAATATTATGTGTGAAACTACCGATGGTTTTAAAATTGCCGACGAAGATTTGAAACTTCGTGGACCTGGTGATTTCTTTGGCACTCGTCAACACGGACTTCCAAAACTTCGCATAGCGGACATTATGACCGATACAAAAATTCTTATGCAGACTCAAGAATTTGCAAAAGAGATTATGTCAACAGACCATAATTTCGAAAAGCAAGAGCATAAACAAATTGGCAAACAGGTTGCAAAGAAAATTTATAGTTTACAAGTTGCTAATACTGCAAACACAATTTAGTAAAATTTGGGATTTATAATAAAAACAACCTAAAATAAAGGATGTTATTTATGAATGAGATTAAAGGATATTTAAGAGATTTCAGACTCAGCGTTCCCGATGTGATTTATGATTGCAAAGGAATAAAAATTTTTGGAAGAAGAATAAAGTCTATTGTTTTTTCAACTGATGTGAGCATTATAAGAAATTGTAATGCAGATGCGGTTATTGCAGTTTATCCATTTACACCACAACCAGTTATAACCCAAGCTGTAATGATGGTGGCGGATTGTCCTGTTTTCGTTGGCGTTGGTGGTGGACTGACAAAGGGTGAACGAGTAATTAACCTTGCCCGTCACGCTGAATATCAGGGTGCAACAGGTGTGGTGCTTAATGCACCAACATCAAATGAAACAATCAAAGAAGTTTCGAAAATTGTCGATTTGCCAATAGTTATAACTGTTGTAAAAGAAGACGACATCGAGGCAAGATTAGATGCTGGTGCGCAGATTTTGAATGTGTCAGCGGCGGCACGTACACCTGAATTGGTTGCAAAAATCCGTGAAAAATTCCCCGATGTACCCATTATGGCAACGGGTGGACCAAACGAAGAAAGCATAAAAGCAACAATTAAAGCAGGAGCAGATGCAATCACATGGACTCCACCGACAAATGGTGAGGTTTTTCGTGATATCATGGAGGCTTATCGCAAAGGTGAGCCCCATCCATAAACAAATGGGGGTATGATTATGTATATCTTAAAACCTATTCTTGATAAAAACTGGGAGAATACTGGCAAAATGGATGCAAAGAGAATTGCGTCACAGACAGAGCCGGAAGGTCTTGTTAAAATTCTTGATATTCCGTATATCGATGATGGTGAAAAAGGACATCTTCTTGATATTTATTATCCTGAAGGAACAACAGAAAAGTTGCCTGTAATTATCGACATTCACGGTGGTGGATGGATGTATGGTTATAAAGAAATCAACAAAAATTTCTGCCTTAAACTTGCTGAAAAAGGCTTTTTAGTTGCATCAATTAACTATCGTCTTGCAGGTGATGTGCTTTTTGATGACCAGATTCGTGACATCTTCTCTGCACTTAAATGGCTCAATGAAAATCTTAAAGAATATCCTGCTGATATGGATAATATCTTCCTTGCAGGTGACTCTGCAGGTGGACATTTCTCCTGTGTAACAACTGCTGTAAATCTCGACGAAGATATGCAAAAAGATTTCGGAGTGGAATATTGCGGGTTCGATTTCAATGCAGTTGCTGCAATTTGCCCTGCGGTCGATTTGTTAAGCCCAAATTTTCTTATGAATGTTAATGTACCAATTCTTTTGGGTGATAAATGGAGAAAGAGTAAATATAAAAGATATCTTGATGTAAACAGAATAATCTCAAAAGATTTTCCACCATTTTATGTGAACACAGCAAGAAACGATTTCCTTAAAAAGCAATGCTATAAATTGAAAGATATTCTTGAAAGAAATAATATTGAACACAAATTCCACGACTTTGACAAACCATTATCCCACGTTTTCAATGTGGTTGACCCATTCTCTAAATATGGTGACATGGCAAACACAGAAATCGCAGAATTTTTCAAGGCAAGAATGAAAACAAAAGTATAAAAACTATATATAAACAGAAAAAACTCCCGATATTTGATTTCGGGAGTTTTTGTTATATCTCTTTATTCTTCAAAATTCTGTCAGGAATTTCATTCATACAAAATTCAAGCATTTCTTCTGTAATTACATCGGGTAATTTCTTGAATTTTTCTTTGATTCTTGTATGACGATATTCTAAATCATGAGCATCAGTTGCAATGAGCTTTGCGATTTTTCTTCTCACCATATCAATTGCCATTCTCTGTGGCTCTCGTCCGTTGCTACCTGTTAAACTGTCAATGTTCACCTGAAAAATAACATCACGGTCAATAAGTTCATCAATAATATGAAAATTGTGATGAAACTCAACATATCTTTCGGGGTGAGCAACAATTGGTGTGTATCCACGAGAGATAAGCTCGTCAATCCATAAAGGCACTCTGTTTACATCAAAAGGTCCTAATGGAAATTCACAAAGCATATATCGTGAATGGTTGATTGTGAGAGAGTCTAAATTTTGTGCATTAAAAATCTCGTCAGAGAGAAAAAGCTCTGCACCTGAGAATACTAAAAGGTCAATATTTTCTTCTTCAAGAATGTGACGAAGAATTCTAATTTTTTCTGTTCTTTCATACAGAAAATCTTCAAGTTTATTGTATTTAAAAAAGTGTGGTGTAACGGCTATTGCCGTGCACCCATTTTTATAAGCGTCAATGCACATTTGCACACAAGTGTCAATATCTTCTGCACCGTCGTCAATATCAAAAAGTATATGATTATGAATATCTATCATACTTGTTCTTCCTTTGCTTCGGGTTTAAACCCTGAAAGTTCGTCATCTTCAACCTTGTGGAAAATGTGTATAATTCCTTCATCATTAAGCATTTTAACCATAACAATTGTAATTGGTAGAAGGAAAAGACCGATAAATCCAAAAATTCTTGAGCCGATATACATTGCCATAATTGTTGTGAATGGTGGAATACCAAGTTGTGCAGCAACAAGCTTTGGCTCAATAATCTGTCTGATAACCGTTATGCAGACATACATAATAATTATGCCAATAGCCATAGGAATATTTCCTGTGAAAAGTGAATAAACAGCCCAAGGAATAAGCACAGTTCCTGTTCCAAGAACGGGAACAATATCAATGAGAGCCACAATTCCTGCAATTATGAAGATATATCCACTCTCATAAATTCCCATAAGTTGAAGCAAGAAAAGTCCGAGAGAAAGCTCTGTGAATGTGATTGTGATAATGAGAGCATAAGCTTTTGCCATTTTGCCCAATGCGGGGAACAAAAGATGTTTTGCTCTGACAACTTTTTCTCTTGTTTCAGGTTTGAAAAGGCTAAGAATAACTTTTTTAACCGTTTTAAAGTCAGATGCCATAAAGCAGCAAGCAATAACAGCAATTACAATTGAAACAATAGTTGTAGGAATTTGCTTTGCTGTGTCAAGAATGCCTAAAAGTGGTGTTGCAAGACTTGAAATATCAAAACTTGTGGTTGATGCATCAGGCTTGTTTGAAGAACTCAGAATTTCGTTAAGCTTTTCGCTGATAAACGAAGTTACTGTACCCTCAACTTTGTCTGGCAAGAATGAAAGCCCATTGTTGATTGCGGCTTCGATTTTCAAGAGAAGAGAAGGAATATCTTCTAACTGAATCATAATATATTGGAAAAAGCCTTTAAGTTCTATACCAATCCACATAAAAATCATACCGATTCCAAAAAGAATGGCAAGTGAACAGATAAGAACCATAAAAACCGAAACGATTCCGCGCTTTAAAGGAGTCTTATTGCAGATAAAGTTAATTGGTTTTTGCAAAATCATTGCAACAAGCACTGCGACAATGAAAGGTAAGAATAAACCGAATGCATATTTGAAAAATGCATAGAACAATGTGAGAACGATTGCACCATACAAAACGCTGATTATAAAATTCTTTTTCTTTTCAATTCCTGTCATAAAGAACTCTCCAAAATTAGTTGTTAACAATATAATAAACCATTTTAACGCAATATACAATTAAAAACTGTGAAAAATATGTAAAATTTTCTAAAAATTCTTCAAAAAATTTTTTAAATATATTGTATATTGCCCCTTTATTCTCTAAGGGTTTTGTGATAGAATATTTAAAAGTATTTTTATAATGCTTGACTATAACCTTTTTTACAGAAAGTTTTCACAGTTAGGACGTGAATTTTATAATGTATGTTGCAGTAATGGGATACGGTACGGTTGGTTCTGGTGTGGTTGAAGTCCTCACTAAAAATCACGATAGTATCGTCAAAAGAAGCACACAAAATGAAATGGAAGTTAAATATATCCTTGATTTGAGAGATTTCCCAGGGGACCCTCACGAAAGTAAAATGATTAAGGATTTCAATATTATTCTTAACGATGATGATGTTAAGATTGTTGTTGAAACAATGGGCGGACTTCACCCTGCTTATGAATTTGTTTCATCTTGTCTTAAAGCAGGCAAGAGCGTTGTAACATCAAACAAAGAACTTGTTGCAGCAAAGGGCTATGAGCTTTTACAGTTTGCCGCTGAAAACAATGTAAACTTCTTGTTTGAAGCATCAGTTGGTGGTGGTATTCCTATTATCAGACCAATTTCACAATGCCTTGCAGCAAATGAGATTGACGAAATCGCAGGTATCTTAAACGGTACAACAAACTTTATTCTTACAATGATGATTGAAAAGAATATGAGTTTTGAAGACGCGTTAAAACTTGCTCAGGATAATGGCTATGCAGAAAAAGACCCAACAGCAGACGTAGAGGGTCACGATGCTTGCAGAAAAATCTGTATTCTTGCATCTCTCTGCTTTGGCAAACATGTTTATCCTGATTCAGTTTATACAGAAGGAATTACAAAGATTACTCTTGATGATGTTGCATATATCGGTGCATACGGTGGCGTAATTAAACTTCTTGGTCGTGCAAAGAGAATGGATGACGGCAAGATTTTCGCAATCGTTTCTCCTGCAATCGTTATGGATGGCAGTCAGTTAGCTTCAGTTAATGATGTTTTCAATGCAATCCTTGTTCGTGGCGATGCAACAGGTGATGTTGTGTTCTATGGTAAAGGTGCAGGCAAACTCCCAACAGCATCAGCAGTTGTGGCAGACGTTATTGACTGTGCAAGAAATATGGGTAGGAAGAAACCACTTGGTTGGGGCGAAGCAGAAGAAAACTATGTTGTTGATTATAAATCTGCAACAAATCCACTTTATATCCGTGCTGAAGTTACAGATAAAGCAAACGCATTGCAAGATGTTGTTGCAACAATCGGCAAGGTTCAGGTGCTTGAATTCTCTGGTTGCAAATCAAATGAGTTGGCTTTTGTAACAAGCGCTATGACAGAAAAAGAATTGACAGAAAAACTTAACAGTATTTCTTCAATCAGTATTAAATCACTTATTAGAGTTACTGATTATTAATATTTAGTATTTATTCCATTTAGGAGGCAATATATGGGACTTATAGTTCAGAAGTTCGGTGGTTCAAGTGTTCGTGACGCCGAAAGAGTTATGAATGTTGCCCAAATTGTTACTGATACTTATCGTGCAGGCAACGATGTTGTAGTTGTAGTATCAGCACAGGGTGACACAACGGACGATTTGATTGAAAAGGCTTATGAAATAAATTCTAAGCCATCAAAAAGAGAAATGGATATGCTTATGGCATCGGGTGAGCAGATTTCAATCGCACTTCTCGCAATGGCTTGTGAAAAGTTAGGTTGCCCTGCAGTTTCTCTTCTTGGTTGGCAAGCAGGATTTAACACAAGTTCTGCTTATGGTACAGCTCGTATCAAGAATGTTAAAACAGATAGACTTCGTTCTGAAATTGACCGTCATAACATTGTTGTTGTGGCAGGTTTTCAGG
>CALBNX010000005.1 GCA_937896885.1 uncultured Clostridia bacterium | reverse complement strand
AATCTACAGGGTTCCTTTTACTTATCTCGTCGTTGTTTAATTTTCAAGGTCCAGTTTTTCGCTTCAGAACTCGGTTTGTTTCGCCCTCTGTTCTTGGCGCTCGTATATAATAACAAAACGAGCGACAAATGTCAACAACTTTTTTTAGTTTTTTTGCACCTTTTTATAAACTTATCCGCGTGTTTCGAATTTGATGATTTTAATCAATAAAAATGTGTTAGTTTTGGTGAGTTTTATGTGCAAGTTGACAGATGGGTGAAAAGCAGTAAAAAAGCGGTAGGTTTTCACCTACCGCTTAATGTGTGTTTGTTTGGTTTTTGGGGCCCAGACGAAGACGCCAAGTCTATGAAATGGGTTCGACGAATTAAAACTCTTCTAATAAATTCCTCGATTCTCCTCTTGTATTTTTTGCAGATTTTTTCACTAATTCGTATTGTTGTATAGCCAGTTCAGTGAATTCAGCTTCGCCGAGTTCAACCATCTGGTCAAATTCTGTTAACACAATCGAGAAAAACGAAATTTCATCAACAATTCTTATTTCATAATAATTATCATATTGATAAACAAAATATTCTATATCGCAAATTGTTTTCTCGATGCCTTTAGGATATACAAAGGGTGTTTCACCATAAACAACAGGCACACCTTTTTGTAAGCTATACTGATTTATCAGTGAAGTTTCTTCTGTTTCAAAATATTCCACATCATATAAAACATCATTTTCATACCAAGAAAAGTTTTGAATATGAATATGTACCGCCTCAGGTATTTCGCATCTTGAATAGGTATAATTAAATTCTGTGCCAACATATTCATATAAATTATCATAAAATGGAAAATATACTTTATACTCATCATCAATTTTTACTGAATCTTTGTTAGAAAGCATTATGTTAGCATAATGCTCGTCAAAAATTGCAGTATTATAAGATATGAATACAGTTAAGGCAACAGAAACAGTAGCAGTTAAAATTCCTAATACAAACAGTATCCAGAATTTTTTTCTATTTATAATACCGTTTTTATGAACAATTATAGAAGCAACTATGAACACAATCGTTAAAGCAAAGCAAACAGGTGTAGTTGCTTGAATTACCGGCAAATGATGAAGTTCTGAAGTCCCAACCATATTACCATATTCAGCAAAAACTAAACCATATCGAGAAAAGTTCACAATCAATGTAAACAAAAATAAAATTCCACTTGTTAAATATAGAATAGCCTTATATTTTGAATCACTTTGTTTTTTCTCAAAAGAATTTACATCTATACCTACAAAATTATAAAATGTTTCGCCCGAACTTTCCATTCTATTGATTTCGTCCCAATAAAAATCTTCATCAAAAGTCGAATTTTCAGTACCTTGTGCTTTCAAGTTTTTACAAAGCCTTGCCGAAACAGCTAACTCTGTAAGTTCGCTATTAATTGAACTAATACTATCATCTATAGCGTCACTTAGAGCTAATGTGCCATTAAAAACATCTTTAATACTATGAATTGAAATTCCAAGTTTTCTGTAAATAATGATTTTCTTTAACTTTGCAATTTCCTTTTCGTCATATTCACGATAGTTATTTTCTTTTCTGATAGGAGTTAAAAGGCCTTCTTTTTCATAAAATCTTATATTAGCTCTACTTATATTAAGCAATTTTTCTATTTCATTTATTTTCATAAATATGCCTCCTTTTTATTTAATATAAACTATAAAGTCACTTTACAGTCAAGAGAAAATTTAAACTATTTTCATATTATCATAATATTATCAGTTTTGCAAAATAAATAAAAGGCGATTTGTGAATCGCCCTACTATATTATTTATGATGATGGTGATGGTGGTGATGATGTGAATGTGAAGTATGTTCTATATGACAATGTTCTTCGTGGCAATGGTCATCTGGATTTTCGATTTCAAGAGTTGCGTGACCGATGCTGTGCTCTTTTAATTCTTCACGGATTTTATCTTTGATTTCGTGAGAGTTTTCATTTGCCACAATATGCATTGTTGCAAAGTTTAGCTGACCATCCATACTCCAGATATGAATATGGTGTACATCAATTACGCCATCGATTTCTTTAATATGATGTTTGATTTCTTCTATACTAATATTATTGGGGATTTTTTCAAGAAACAAATCAAGAACTTCTTTAAGGTTTCTAAATGCATTTATAAATATGAATACAGCAACGCCTATTGACATAAGTGGGTCAATGATTTTTATATCTGTAAATCTCATTATAATTGCACCCACAAGTACAACGAGCCAACCGAGTACATCTTCAAGCATATGAAGATTAACGGCTTTTTGGTTTATTGAGTCACCATCTTTGGTGAAATAGGCTGCAATAAAATTCACAAGTGCACCGACGATTGCAAATATAATCATACCATTATAGTTGATTTCAACGGGGTTGATAATTCGTCGTATTGCATTGTAAACAACCAAAACTGAGCCACACAACAATATAAGCGTTGTGATTATGCCACCCATTACAGAAAAACGAGCATAGCCATAAGTATAAACATCGTCTGGTTGCTTTTTGCTTTTCTTTTCAAGAAAATATGAAACGCCGATACTTGTGGCGTCGCCCAAGTCGTGTACTGCATCGGAAATGATAGCGACACTACCTGTAAAAATGCCACCAAAAAATTCAAATATTGAAAATGACAGGTTGAGTATGAATGCTATAAGTATGTTTTTCTCTGTTTTCATTAAATGTTCTCTCCTTTATGGCTGATATGTTTAAGACCTACTTCAAATATTTCGCTAATATGCTCATCATCTAATGAATAATAAACCGTTTTACCTGATTTTCGACATTTCACAAGCCCTACTTCTTTCATTTTACTCAACTGATGAGATATTGAAGATTTTGTCATTGACAAAACATTTGCCAAATCGCAAACACACATTTCATTCTGCAAAAGTGCAAAGAGAAGTTTGCATCTCGTTGAGTCCCCCATTATCTTGAAAAAGTCTGCAAGGTTATGAAGAATTTTGGTCTCAGGCATTTTTGAGATAGTGTCATTTACCATTTCTTTATGCACCATATTACAGTCACATATAAATTCATTTTTAGACATATATATTATCCCTTTCGATTGAGTATTCATTCAACTGTTATTATAGTTGAATAGATACTCAACTGTCAAGGTTTTTTTATATTATGATACCCAAAAGAAAAAGGGCGATTCGTGAATCGCCCCTACATTATGTTATTAAATTAATCAAGGAAGTCGCGGAGTTTTTTGCTGCGGCTTGGGTGACGAAGTTTGCGAAGTGCTTTTGCTTCAATCTGACGAATTCTTTCACGAGTAACATTGAATTCTTTACCAACTTCTTCAAGAGTTCTTGGGTGACCGTCTTCAAGTCCGAAACGGAGTGAAAGAACTTTTTCTTCTCTTGGAGTGAGAGTTTTAAGTACTTCTGCAAGTTGTTCTTTAAGAAGTGAGATTGATGCAGCGTCTGCCGGTGACAATGCTTCATCATCAGGAATGAAGTCACCCAAGTGGCTATCTTCTTCTTCACCGATTGGTGTTTCAAGAGAAACTGGCTCTTGTGCAAGACGAAGAATTTCGCGAACCTTATCTGGTGACATATCAAGTTCTTCTGCAATTTCTTCTGCTGATGGGTCATGGCCATTCTTATGAAGCAACTGGCTACTTGTCTTTTTAACCTTATTTATTGTTTCAACCATATGAACAGGGATACGGATTGTTCTTGCTTGGTCAGCAATAGCACGGGTGATTGCTTGTCTAATCCACCAAGTTGCATAAGTTGAGAACTTAAAGCCCTTTGTATAGTCAAACTTTTCAACAGCCTTAATAAGACCCAAGTTACCTTCTTGAATCAAATCAAGGAACTGCATTCCACGGCCTACATAGCGTTTTGCGATACTAACAACAAGACGAAGGTTTGCTTCAGCAAGTCTTTGCTTTGCTTTCTTATCGTCATCAGCGATTCTGATAGCAAGTTCAATTTCTTCTTCTGATGTCAAAAGTGGAACACGACCGATTTCTTTAAGGTAAACACGGACAGGGTCATCCATTGCAAGAGCCTTGTTTTCACCCAATCCACCGTCGTCACTTTTTGCAAGGTCAGATTCATCTGTGATTGCATCTCTTGCCATATCGCCAAGGTCATCGATAAGTTCGATATTGTTTGCTTCGATAAGTTCGTAAAGCTTGTCCAACTCTTCCATTTCGATATCGAGTTCAACGATTGCGTTGTCAATTTCTTGTGTTGTGAGTTTGCCAACTGCTTTACCTTTTTCAATCAACGCTTTTATAGCAGTCTTTTTATCAATTGTTTCCATTAGGGGATTCTCCTTCACATTACCTTAATTCTTGAAAAACTTTAAAAAGTCTTCGTCACTGATGTTTTCCACATTCACATCTTTAAGGCTTTTTTTATTTTTTTCATTTAATATTACTTTTATACAATCGGCACACTCATCGACGCTATTATTAAGTGTGTGCGAAATCGTTTGGATTTTCGCAACTGCACTTATTTCTTCGTCGGTAAGTTCACCGTATAAAAACGATATTTCAGCAGATTTGCCTTCTCGCAATCTGCTTGTTACAGCTTTGAAGATTCGTTTATTGAAATCTGTCACGAAATCTTCAGCATCTAATTTTTCGTCAACCATCTTGAGATGCTCGGGGTTTGACATAAGGATAGCAATGAGCATTTCTTCTGCTTTTGCGCCTGCGTGATATTTTCTACGCTCAGGATTGAGATTATCAAGTATATCACCCTGACGCTGAATCTGGTTGAACTCTTTTTTCTGATTAGAATAAACCTTTTTCTTTGCAAGGCGTTTTGCTTCGTCAACAATTACACTCTTTGTGACCGACAACTCGTCCGCAATTCGTGATGCATAAATATCAAGCTCAACTGCGCCTACATTTGACAAGATTTCAATTGCACTTCTCAAATATTGGCGTTTGCCATCGTCACTTGCAACATCATATTTTGAGTGTTCACGCAAGAGAGCAAATTCGATTTCGTTTGCAGCACCGTTAATTATGGCTTTCATTTTTTCAACGCCATAATTCTTAATGATTTCGTCTGGGTCTTTGCCACCGCTGAGTCTTAAAACTTTGATTTTAGCAGGTGTGTTTTTAAAAATCTGCAACGCTCTTGTTGCGGCTTTCTGCCCTGCCTCGTCGGCGTCATAAGCAATCATTATTTCAGATGCATAACGGGACAACAAACTTGCTTGTTCACTTGTGAGCGCCGTGCCAAGTCCTGCAACTGCGTTTGTAAACCCTGCTTGGTGAAGTGCGATAACATCCATATATCCTTCACAGAGAATAAGACTATCTTTACCACTTTTCTTTGCAAGATTTAATGCAAACACACCCTGACTCTTTTTATAAACCATTGTATCTGATGTGTTGAGATATTTAGGTTTTGAATCGTCCATCACACGACCACCAAAAGCGATAACATTGCCTTTGACATCGATAATCGGGAACATTATACGGTTACGAAAATTATCATAGATATTATTGGGATTTTTCTGTGAGCGCCTTGCAAGGTTTGCAAAAACCAATTCATCTTTTGTGTAGCCTTTGCTCATAAGATGATTTGTCAAGGCATTGAATGAGTCAGGGGCAAAACCAAGACCAAATCTTTTTATGGTTTCATCACTAAGTCCGCGATTTTTAAAGTACTGATAACCCACAGCGCCCTCTTTTGTGCCAAGGCAACTATGGAAAAATCTTGCGGCTTCTCGGTTTGCTTCGAGCATTCTAAGTCGTCTTTTATTGATTGTGCTATCGTAAGAGTTTTCTTCGGGCACATCCATACCCACACGGTCGGCTAAGAATTTAACTGCATCAAGATAATCAAGATTTTCAATATTCTTGATGAATGTTACCACGTCACCACCATTGCCACAACCAAAGCAATAATATGATTGCGTATCGGGATAAACTGTAAATGATGGGGTCTTTTCACCGTGGAAAGGACAAAGTCCCTTACTAATTCGACCTGCTCTTTTGATATTCACATAAGAAGAGATAATTGTTTCAATATCGGCACGACTACGAAGTTCCATTAAAAAAGCATCGTCAAATCGCACATTATCCCTCCCATCCTATATCCACCCAAGAATCAGGGATAAATATATTTTTATAAACCGAAACAAGATAACGGTCACTCATACCTGCGATATAATCACAAGCAGCTTGGTGAACACCCTCTTGCTCTATAATATAATTGTATGCTTCAGGAATTTTTTCAGGTTTATCTAACAAATAGTCATAAAGACGGATGATAACATCCATCGCCTTTGTTTCTTCGCCTTTACACACAGGATTTGTATAAACCTTTTCAAACATAAATGCGTGTAGCTCGTCGAACGGTTGTTGAATGTCAGGTGAGAACTGAATTGTGTCAACACTATTTTCAACAACATTTCTTACCATTGTGTTAATTCTGTCAGATTTTGAAAAACCAAGTGCTTTTCTTATTTCAAGTGGAATATCTTCTTCGCACATTACACCTGCACGAGTTGCGTCATCAATATCATGGTTGATATATGCAATTTTATCGGCAAGTTTTACTATTCGACCTTCAAGAGTGAATGCCTCTTTACCTTTAGTGTGGCAAACAATACCGTCACGTACTTCATATGTAAGATTCAAGCCTTTGCCGTTTTTTTCAAGTTTATCGACAACTCGTAAACTCTGGTCATAATGACGGAATCCACCAGGAACTACTTTGTCAAGTGCTCTCTCACCTGCGTGGCCGAATGGTGTATGTCCTAAATCGTGACCTAATGCAATAGCTTCGGTCAAATCGGCATTTAAGAGCAATCCATTTGCGATTGCACGAGCAACCTGTGAAACTTCAAGGGTATGGGTAAGTCTTGTTCTGTAATGGTCACCCTCTGGGAACAAAAACACTTGGGTTTTATGCTTTAACCTACGGAACGAGTTTGAATGAATAATTCTATCACGGTCTCTTTGAAAATCAGTTCTCAAATCGCATTTAGGCTCTAATATAATACGCCCTTTTGTTTTCGCAGAAAGACACGCCTTTTCTGAGAGAAAACCTGCTTCTTTATTTTCAAACTTTTCTCTTATATTCATTCAAATACCCCCTTAAAAATTACTTTCTATATATTTATACGACAGAAAAAACAAAATCCCTTTATTTTTTCTGAAAAAATTTTAAAATTCGCAAAAGTTTTCTGAAATCGTGACTAAATTCAACTTACCATTACTTAAATCAATAATTTTTGATTGAATGTTATTAAAATTTTCACTTTTTATTCTAAAAATAATTTTTACATTATCAGTAAACTCTGTATCAAGAATAACAGTATCTTCACGCAAAAGAAAATCATTTAGTTTACCATAAAATGTATAATCACATTCAACCGCAATATCAAGACAATGCGCCATTGTGATAATCTTGGCACTATCAACAGCTATCTTGGCACTATGGGAATATGCACGAACGAGTCCCCCGCCACCGAGCAATATACCACCAAAATATCGAGTCACAACAACACAAGTATCAACAAGTCCTTCTTTTTCAAGAACATCAAGACAAGGAACACCTGCTGTGCCCTGCGGTTCACCATCGTCAGAATAGCGCTTTATTCCACCATTTCGTAATATATATGCAGAAACATTGTGAGTTGCATCCCAATGTTTTGATTTAATCTCATTAATAAAATCGTTTGCTTCCTCTATAGTTGTTACGGGTTTAGCGTAGCCAATAAAACGAGAACGCTTGACTACATATTCATCACTATTAAATTCTTTGACAGTTCTATATTCTTTAAGCATTTTAAAATCCTCCTATTATTACGGAGAGAAATAAATAGTAATCGCTGGATAAATCGTGTTACAAAGATTTATGAGGTGATTACACAACAAAAACAAAAGGTGGCACATTTGTACCACCATAATTGCTTTGATTATTTAGAGAGATTGTAACGTTTGTTAAATCTGTCAACACGTCCGCCTGTATCAACAAGCTTCTGTTTACCTGTGAAGAATGGGTGGCAATTTGAGCAGATATCAACTTTCAAATCATCTTTAGTTGAACGAGTTTCAAATGTTGCACCGCAAGCGCACTTAACTGTTACTGTTTTATACTCTGGATGGAGTCCCTGTTTCATGACAATTGTCACCTCTTTCAGTACATATTTACATAGCCTAATAAGTTTAGCACAAGAAAATACAAAAATCAAGTATTTTTTTAAAGTTTTACAGAAATTTCTTTTGAGAGGCTGAAGGAATACAAAGTGACCTTAACATCCTGAAGCCCGAAGCATTCTTCTGCCGCTCTTTTATAGACCTGCATCTGCTGACGGTATTTCTCGATAAGTTCTTCTTCGATTTTAACCTTATCGGTTTTATAGTCGATAATTTCGCCATTTTTACCATTGATTAAAAGTGCATCGATTACACCCTGCACAACGGCTTTTTCATCAGTATAAGGCAAATCGGAGTTAATATCGCTGACGGGAATGCTCATTGTAAACTCCTGCTCACGCAAGAAGCTTTCTGCACTTTGAATTCTGCGGTAAACATCGCTTTTAAAGAATTCTGTAATCTTATTTACATTGATTGCCTGTGCCTCAAGCTCTGAAAAGGCTTTGTTTTCTGTTAAGCTTTCAAGTTCTGCTTTGGCATTTTGAGATGCTGTGGCAAAATCGCATTTTTCCATAAAGCGATGCAAAAGTGTACCGCGCTGTGCGGGGGTAAGCTCACCCTCGCCCATAAATGCGGGATTTTCGGTTGCGAGATACTGATTTTTGGTTTCGGTATCCATATTTGATGCGGTGTATTTTAAAGAAACACCCGAAAGAGCATCAAAGGGATAAACGAAGGATACTTTATTCTCAATTTCTGTAAGCAACTCATTATCGTGTTGGGCACTTGTTTTTTCAAACTCTTCTGCAAACTCTTCATCGGGTGCTTCACCGAAAACAAGCTTGATTTTGCTATCTGTTTGGATTGCTCGACAAGACGAAAATCCGTTTTCAGTTGCATACTCTTGCATTGAGGGGTGATAGAGCATACAGAGTAAAATCCACTTCATAAAGTTTGAGCAAGAATACAAGGGTACGGAATTATCTTCAAGCCCTGTATACTTATCGCAATAAAGCTTACGGATTGCGGTGTCTGGTGAATAGAGACTGCCCACAAGATAAAGCTTTTCTTTTGCTCTTGTCATTGCAACATAAAGAACGCGAAGAGCCTCACTCTTGCTTTCCCACTCATTTTTAAGCTTTACAGAGGTATACTGCTGTGTTTCAAGCTCTTTATGCAAATCTTTGTCATAACGCAAAGTTGCAACACCCATTGTTTTATCAACAAGGGCTTTTTCGCTTTCTGCCTTACCCTTGCCCGAACAATTAGCCACAATAACTACGGGGAATTCAAGGCCTTTACTTTTGTGAATTGTCATTATTGGGATAGAATTTTCACCTAAAAAATCTTTAATTCTTTCAATAAAACTTTCATTTTCAGAAGCCGAAATAAAAAGTTTCTTAAATTTACAAATTGTTTCTTCAAAATAAACATCATTTTTATATTCATTAAATACACTTTTTATTTTTTCTTTTCCTAAAGTTTCTATTAAACCATTGACAAAATCATTAAAAGTTAGTTCATTATATTTAAGATTTTTCTTTTTTAATTCCATTAAATTTCTATCAAAAACGCGAAGATTTTTATCATCTATTTCTTCCCCTAAAAATTGTAATATAAAATTCCATGATTCTATATTATTATGACTATACATTAGATTTATCTGGTACAGCATTATATGAGCATTTAACAGACAAAGGTCTTACAATCAATTACGATGGTAAAGTTGCAGCAGTAGCTAACTGCTACGAATGTTATGGTATCATCTACAACAAAGAATTACTTCAAAAAGCTGGATACAAAGCAGAAGATATCAAATCTTTCGCTGACCTTAAGAAAGTAGTAGAAGACATCACAAAACGTAAAGCTGAATTAGGATTCGCAGCATTCACATCAGCTGGTATGGATGGCTCTTCTGACTGGAGATTCAAAACTCACTTAGCAAACTTACCAATCTACTTTGAATATCAGGCAGATGGTATCGGAACAACAGATGCAATCAAAGGTTCTTTCTTAAACGAATACCGTCAGATTTGGGACCTCTACATCAACAACAGTACATGTACAGGTGCTGAATTAGCAGCTAAAACAGGCGATGACTCTCGTAACGAATTCCTTGCAGGTAAAGCAGTATTCTTCCAGAACGGTTCTTGGGAATATGGTAACCTTGTAGGCGAAGGCAAATTCACAGATGATGATTTAACAATGATTCCAATTTACGTTGGAGCAGGCGATGAAGCTAACCAGGGCTTATGTACAGGTACAGAGAACTTCTGGTGTGTAAACAAAGATGCAAGCGAAGCTGACATCAAAGCTACATTAGATTTCATCAACTGGTGTGTAACATCAGAAACAGGTACAACAGCAATGGCTAACAACATGGGATTCGTAATTCCTTTCAAAGCAGCTGTTGAATCTCCAAACTTATTCGTAAAAGTTGACAATGAATTAACAGCAGCTGGTAAGACTCCAGTTTCATGGAACTTCCCAACAATGCCATCAGAAGAGTGGAAGAACGGCGTAGGT
>CALBNX010000004.1 GCA_937896885.1 uncultured Clostridia bacterium | reverse complement strand
GCAACGGGAATATTTCTCTCGTCAAAAATATTCATCAATGCATTAATCATTTTCTTTGTATCTTCTGCATTGTCACAATTCAAGACATTATCACCTGTAATCATAACAATATCAGGTTTTTCTGTGTCACACGCTCTCTCAACCAACCAGATTGTCGGGTCAAAGTTATGATTAAGATTTAAATGAGTGTCAGTAATATGCAAAATTTTGAGTTTTCCGTTTGAATCAAACTTAATTGTTTTGTCTGTTTCATTCTGACTATTTGCGGGACTATAGTTTACTCCGCTATATTCAGGTCTAAATAAAGGTGCTAAAAATCCTATTGCCATAATAATCACCAACACTAATGAAACAACTATTTTAATTCGTTTTTTCATTATCCCATCTCCAAAAATTTACTTTATGTTTCTTCTTTCACTGTTTTGTTGATATAGATTGCGTATATTACTGGCACAATCATCAAGAATACAGGTGCAATATACAACGACACGCTATTTTCAACATTGAATATTGAAAGTGCGTTATTAAGAGAGTGTGCGACTATGCAAGGAATAAGAGATTTGCTCTTATGGAATATGACTACAAAAAGGTAACCTATTGCAGTAGCATAGCCGATTTGCATAAGTGTTGGCACTAAATCTGCACCGTTTAATAAATTCACAATATGACCGATTCCAAATGTGATTGAACTGACTGCGATTGCAAGTTTCACATTGTCTTTTGCCATCATTTTGAACAAGAATCCACGGAAGATAACTTCTTCAATAAAACCGATATTAAACATGGTCAGAATGTGAAAAATAATCTCGCTATAAGTGTTATTTATATTGATTCCATTCCATACATTTACCGAGATAATCAACGCCAACGGTATGAAATATAAGTATTTTTTCGCGTCGGTTATTTTTGTTAAGCCATAATATTTTGTTCTTTTAAGGATAAGCATCAAAGCAACCAAGCCAAGTGAAAAAACTGTGTTGATTATAGTGCTACGGTAGTCCTCTACCCCGAAATTCTGCAAACAGAATGAGTTTATTACTATGTATAAAATAATTAGTGATATGCACACTAAAGTCTCGTGCTTTTCAAAAAACTTTTTCATAACCATTTCCCCAAAGTTAGTTTGTAAGTTTATTATATCATTGTTGTGATGTATCTTCAATGATTAATTATTTTAATAAAAAATAATTATTAATTTAAAAAATTTTGAAAATATATTTAAGAAAACACATTTGAAAAATTTTAAAAAATGTGTATAACATAATAGTACTTCAAAGCATTAAATATTTGGGGGTATAGCTCAGTTGGTAGAGCAGCGGTCTCCAAAACCTGTGAAGCATATTTTATTTCCATCTATTCAAAATCGCCTAAAATCGCAAAACCCCTTATTTATCAAGGATTTTCGCACTTTTTGATTTTCACTTTTTTTCACTTATCTTCACTTGAATTCACTACCTTTAACGCTTAAATTGGTACATTTTTGGTACATTTTTGCTTAAAAGCATTGATTTATATGAATTTATGTGGTATAGTAAAACTGATAGGAGGTTTTATTATGTCTAATCCACGCGTACATCAAAGAAAAGATGGTAATTATTATTTTAATCTTAATGGTAAAAAATATGTCAAAGCAACACGAAAAGCTGCTGAACAATATTATACAGAACTTAAAAACAATGTAAAACAACGGAAATTAGTTGAAGACTATGGCAAAACTAATATTGAAACACTCGTTACTGATTGGTTAGAGATTCAAAGAGGTATTACTAATAAAGCATCAACATTCGACCGCAAAGAACAGATAGTTAATCATCAAATTATTCCATATGTTGGTAAAGTTCAAGTTATAACTTTAACATCAACAAAAGTTCAAAAGTGGTTAAATGACCTTTCAAATGATGGTTTCAGCAAGTCGACAATTAAGAAAGCAAAAGAAACCTTAAAAGCTGCCTTAAGGTTCCACAAAGTTCTCAAAAAATATGAAGACAATCCGTTTGAAGATGTTAAAATCCCTGAAAGTGCCTCATCAAAAGACTCTGACGATATCGTTTTTTACACTGAAAAAGAATTAAACAAAATTTATGAAGCAGCTACCAAAATACACACCGTATCAGGTAAAAAAGAAAATGTATATCGACTTGGCGATGCTGTCATCGTGCTTGGTCAAACTGGTATGCGTTCAGGTGAGTTTCTAGCTCTGACATGGGATGATATTGACTTCAAAAACAACACAATTTCTATAACAAAAACAAGACAACATGTAAAAAATCGCAATAAAAAAGCACACACGGACCCTAATTACGTGGATGTTATAAACAAACCAAAAACTAAATCAAGTATAAGAACAATCCCTATGAGTAAAAAGTGCAAAGAAGCACTTGAACGACTTCATAAGCTCAACGGAGATTTTGAATATGTTTCTTCCACATCAGAAGGCACGCCTATCACTGTAAGAAACTTTGCAAGAATGTTTGAAAATATTCTTTATGCAGCGGAAATGGATAAAGCCGTCGATGAAAAAGGAAAGACCGTAAATAAAATTTACGGTCCTCACTCAATGCGTCATTCATTTGCTACAAATCTCATCAACAAAAAAGATGCGAATATTGCCATTGTTTCCAAACTGCTTGGTCATGCGGATGTAAGTGTTACGATTAATAAATATGTACACACTAAAGATGAAGATAAAGTGAATACAATTAAATTGTTGGATTAAATATAAAACACTTTGTTCTCATACATAACAAGCCATTCTTTTAATGCTGAGGTCGTTACGTAGTAACGGCCTCCTATTTTTGTTGAAGGAAAAGCTGTTGATTTTAAAAGGTCATATGCCCTATTGATGCCGCAACGCATCACCTGTTTTAACTCTTTAGCTGTAAGAAGCTCGTTTTCAAGATTTTCAAATGAATAGTTATTACTAATTTTCATAAAGAATTCACTCCTAAATAATTATTTGTTTTAAATATGAATTATTTTTTGAAATTAATTTTTCAAATATAAAAATTTAAAAATCTTGTTATTGATAACGCATAAGTAACACTCCTTTTGTAATTATTTACAATTAATATGAAAGATTACTTATGCGTGTTTTTTTCAAATATAGAGAAAACGTGAAAATTTAAAAAAATTTATAAAATTTTATAAAAGAAAAGAGACGTTGTAAAAAAATACAACGCCTCTCCCCTCGGTGTGTAAAAAAAAAAGAAAGGTAAGGTAAGAAAACAACAACCTAAACGAGGTTATTTAGTTAATACCGCTTCATTTAAAACGCCATCTCCTCTCGTGTGTTGATTACAATATTATTATGATTTTTATAATCAACACACAAACGAAAAAAGAAACATTATCCTTATCAGATAACATTTCTTTTGATAGATGTGTTATTATTTCATACTTCTTATATAAGGAGCGTGATTATATGAATAGAATTTTTATCACCGTTAATGGTATTGAGCACGAACTAAATCCTAATGATTTCAACGAAGTTTTGAAAATCTTACGGAAAAATAAAAATTATGATTGTTTTATAAATATAGAAGATAACTACATCGGACTAATCTGGCCCGACGCAAACGAGTGTTCATATATGTGCATATTCTCAGATACCTAATTATAGTAACAAAGCCACCTAAACGCATACTAAAACTTGACATTTTTTGGCATTTTATGGTATGTTTATTGTATAAACAACAATACTTGACAAGAAACTGGTGATTTTATGTTATATGGAACTGTTAAAACTGTGGACCACTTGGGCAGAATTGTTTTGCCAAAGGAATATCGCAACAAGATGAACATAAGTCCCGGAACAAAAGTTGTCTTGTATGAAAACGATGGCAAACTCACAATGGAAGTTGTTACACCAAAATGCAAATTGTGTAGCTCAGCCGAAAATGTTAATGAAGAGCTTTCTCTTTGTGAAGATTGTATTAAAAAAGTAAAAGAGTATTAAAAAAAGACCGGTTATGCCGGTCTTAATTTTTTTGCTATTATAAATTTTCCATAAAGTCGTCAAGCAAGATTTTAAAGCAATTAATAGTAGGTTTTTCTGCGTTGAGAAAATCCACAAACTTTTCAATCTTTTCATAAAAAGTTGTTACATCTTCAAAAAAATATTTATTCTGTTGATGGTCTGTTGCAACGATACCAAAGGTATCGACACTCACACCCTCAATTAAGACTTTATTAGAAAATATCTCATATTCCATTTTCATACTCCCTAAAAGAATTGTAAAAACACAACAACCCCTGCAATATAATTACAGAGGTTGTTTTTAATTTTTACGGATAATCGTATTTTACGTGTGTTTCGCCACCTGCTGTGCAAGTTACTTTAATTCTGTAATCTGCAAAAATGTTGATAAGTCTATCTTTTTCAAGATTTAAATATGTACCTGTACCAGATTTCTCCCAAGTTTCAAGAGTCTTATAGCCAGTTGACTCTTCTTTTTGGAACTCAATCTTAATGTAAAGTGATGTTGAATATTGTGCAGAAAGAGACACTGTTGAAGTTGAATTCAAGCCACTAATAGTAAACACTGTGATAACACCACTAATAACCGACCAACGAGGCATTATAGTATTTTCTTCTTCAACAGTTGCAGCACAAGAATTGATTGCAAAAACTGAAAAAAGCATTGTGAGAATTAAAACCACACTTAAACTTTTTTTGATGATATTTGACATAACTTTCACCTCCCTTTAAACAACTATATCGTAAATTAAAGGGATTTTGTTAGTCTATTCTACTGTTTTTGCGATTTTCAACATTTCTTCTTTTATAAGTGTGCCATCCATTCTGTAAACATAATCATTTTTAGTCCAAACAAGATTATCGACACCTTTGTTACCGTGACAATAAGTATACTTTATATTATTAACAATTATTTCTTCTGAATCCGAAAACTCTGTGTTAAAATCCACTTCTCCTGCTGATGAACACTTCCAAATTGTAAAAAAACGACCATCATTTGAAACGTATTTATAATTCATTAGTTTCTTTGTATCGTCTTTACTTTCCAACTCAAACCCTTCTGGTATGTAGCCGACTTTTATTTCACGATTAACAGAGTTTTTGTTGTGTTCAGTTATTTTAAATATGCTAAAAACATTTAAATTATTAAGTGTTGTCTCACGAGATGATGGGAAGACAAATGCGGTCATTAACAATGCCATCAATATTGCTGCGACCATCATTACTTTAATAGTTTTAGTTGTGAATCTGTGATAATAACCCCCACGCATTTTATTAAAAAGATTTTTCTTCCATCTTTCATGTTTTTTACTATATTCTACTTCAGGTAATTCATCAGGAATCGGTCCCAACCATTCGTTAAGAGATAATTCACATGCTTGTGCTAATTTACTCATTTTTGCTCAGCTTCCTTTAAAAAACTTCTTACGAATTGCATTCCGAGCATACATCTTCTGCGAACCAAAGGCTCTGATATGTTTAACTTTTTAGCAATTTCTGCACCACTTAATTCATAAAGATATTTCATATGAAATGCACTTTTATATGATTCAGGCATTGCGTCAATAGCTTGTTTCAAGAGCATTAAATCGCAAACCTCAAATTCATCAACGGATAAATCGTTAAACTCTGAAAGGTCTGCATCAACAATATGCTCAAGATGTTTCTTTTCCTTTCGATACATATCAATAGCTATACCTTTGGAAACTACTCGAACGTAATTCTTAAAACTCTTATCGTTGAAATCTTGCTTTATGTTATGAAAATCTCTTGCAAATCGCATCATTATTTCTTGAGCACAATCTTCGGCTGCTTCTTTAGTCTTTAAATGGTCTTTTGCAACATAGAACATTGTGTCGTAAAATTTGTTATAGAATTCTTCAAATCGTGGTTTATCATCCGGATTTTGAAGTAATGCCAAGCAAATTAATAACATGTATAATCTCCCCTTTGATGAAGAGATTATACATTAATTCGACAATTTATGCAAGATTTGTCAACGTGACTCAGACATTATCAAAATAAAAGTCTTCAATAATATCATCAACATGTACGAGTTCAACTTTTCCGTCGTTTAATCTTTTGACAAGTTCTCGTATCGCTTTGTGGTCTGTTGAGATATCTTTGAAGACTTTAATAGGAATAAATTTGTTTATAACAATAATTCCGTATGTTTTTATCTTTTTATTTTCGATTTTCACATGATGTGGAACAACAATATAGTTCATAATATCACCCCCCAATCCAAGCAGCCATAACAACAAAATCGTTGCTGCGAGTATTGGGGTTATATGAAATGGGTCTAATTTTACATATTTAAGATTCCTGATAAAACGCCGACAGAAAATTCACAAGAGCAACCGTATTTCACTGTTGCTTTTTGTTTTATGGGTGGTATAATTATTTTAGTAAATTTTAATTTATTGAGTTAATCTTGCCTTCGGGTTTGATTATAAATATTATTTTTAAAGGAGATTGCTTTTTGAGAAAGACAATCGTATCATTGGAGATTGTATCCTAACCGGGAGGTTTGGTAATACAATCACACCAACCTCCCAATATTGAAAGTCAACAATTTTCAGGAGGAAAAACAATGAATAAAAATGACTATATTATCCGTTTAGAAAGAAAAGAAGAACACAGAGAAGTTGAAAATCTTGTAAGGGAATCATTTTGGAATGTGTATCGTCCCGGTTGTCTTGAGCATTATGT
>CALBNX010000003.1 GCA_937896885.1 uncultured Clostridia bacterium | reverse complement strand
CTTTCTGCAATTATTGCTGACTATTTTCATTGGACAGAGCAAGGGGACTATAAATTTGACCCAAAATATTGGCCGAATGTAAAAGAAATGTCAGACGAGCTTCACAGTATGAACACAAAACTCATTGTGTCTATGTGGCCCACAATAAATGAGCACAGTGAAAACTACCACTATATGAGAAGTAACAATATGCTTATGCGTACTGCTCGTGGAGCGGACAGAGTTTTTGATTTTTACGGTTGGCAAGGTGAAATTGATGTTACAAATCCCGCTACAAGAGACTATGTGTGGAGCAAACTCAAAGAAAATTACATTGATAATGGTGTAGATGCTCTTTGGTTTGACGAGGCAGAGCCTGAAATCCACCCCGAACATTTTGATAACCTTATCTGGTATAAAGGCAGAGCCGATATGGTGGCACTTTTGTACCCATATTACTACTCAAAAATGGCTTATGACGGCTTTAAATCCATTGGCAGAGATGACATAATCCCTCTTACTCGTTGTGCATATTTAGGTAGCCAGAAATTTGGTTCTCTTGTGTGGTCGGGTGATATTGAATCTACATTTGAAAGCCTCGCTTGTCAGGTTAAAGCAGGGCTTAATATGGCAATGTGCGGAATCCCTTGGTGGAATACTGATATTGGCGGTTTTTACGGTGCCGATATTACAAGTGATTACTTTAAAGAGCTTATTGTCCGTTGGTTCCAGTTTGGACTTTTCAGCCCCATTATGCGACTTCACGGCTCACGAAATCGTCATTTTGAGCCAACTCCGGGACTTAAAGAGCCAAGTGGCGACCCTAACGAAATTTGGAGCTTTGGTAAAGAAAATTTTGAAATTCTTAAAAATCTGATTTTCATTCGTGAAAAGCTAAGACCATACATTCAAAGTCAAATGGATATTGCAAGTGAAAAAGGTTATCCCGTAATGAGACCAATGTTCTTTGAGTATCCTGATGATGAAATGTGCTACACACTTGAAACACAGTATATGTTCGGTGATGATATTATCTTCGCACCAATCGTAGAACAAGGAAAAACAACAAAAACCGTGTATATTCCTGACGGAGAATGGATTCTCACAAAGGATAAAAAGGTTTATACAAAAGGCACTTATGAAATAACGGCAGAGATTGATGAGTTTATAGCATTTGTAAAATTAGGCTCAGATGCAATTGAATGTTTTGAATAAAAAATAATGTAAATTTATATTTAAAGAGGTGATTATTATGGTTAAAGAATTTTCAAAATATCTTTTCTGCTATTTTGTTGGTAATCATCCTCATGAAGAGCGTGTTCATTTTGCTATTTCAAAGGACGGATACAACTTTACTGCAGTTAATGAAAACAAGCCCATAATAATTCAGACTAAAGGCAAAAAATGTTGCCGAGACCCTTTTATCTTTCGTGATAATGATGGCGTTTTTCATATAATCGCAACAGATATGAAAAGTGAAGAAGGTTGGGCAAACAACAACTCAATGGTTATGTGGGATAGTGTTGACCTTGTACATTGGACAAACGAAAGAATAATTGATTTTTCAAACTTTGAAGAAACAAAAAATGCTAATAGAGTGTGGGCACCACAAGTCATATTTGATAAATTCAAAAATGAATATATGGTTTATTGGACTCACAACAACGCGGACGATGACCTTGATACAATCACGTGGTATGCATACACAAAAGATTTTCATACCTTTACCACTCCACCACAAGTGCTTTTTAAGCCAAAAAGCGGAATGTGTGCCATTGATGCCGATATAATAGAGCATAATGGAAAGTATTATCTGTATGAGGCAGACGGCGAAAAAGAAGCAATTTGCTATTGTGTGGCAGACAGACCTGATGGTCCGTATTATGAGCCCGATTCTAACAAGGTTTCGGTTGCTGACACCGCACTGGAGGGCAACTGTATATACAGAATACTTGGTACAGATAAGTTTGTTATGATTGCTGACCAATTCCAAAAGGGTGGATATTTTATGCAGGAATCAACAGATTTGATGAATTTCAGTAAAGTCGATGAAAGCAGATTTTCCCTTAATCATCTGAACCCTCGCCACGGCTCTGTTCTTTATATTACCGAACAGGAATACGAGCTTTTGGAAATTTCAAAATTCTGAGTTGAATAATAAACTCTTCAAATTCCAATTTATCAAACAAAACTTCAAAAGCAACAGCCTGAAAACTGTTGCTTTTTTCTTTGCGAGTGGTATAATCTTTTTATGTTCAATTACTATTATGAAAGAAGTGGTAATATGGTAAAAAACTATGATGCAGTTGTTATCGGTGCAGGTAACGGCGGACTTGTAGCATCAGCTCGTCTTGCCAAAGAGGGAAAAAAGACACTACTTATTGAGCGTCATAATTTACCCGGTGGATTTGCTACAAGTTTTGTAAGAGGCAGATTTGAATTTGAGGCATCTCTTCATGAGCTTTGTGGTATCGGCTCAATCACAGGAAAATCACCATTGTTGAAGATTTTCCAAGAAGTCGGTGCAGCAGATAAAATTGAATGGGTTGCACTTGATGAAGCATACAGACTGCTCACATTGGATGAAAACGAAAAGTGCGACTATTTAATGCCTTTGGGTAAAGATGCCTTTATAAATAAGCTTGAGGAATATGACCCGGGCTCTGCAACTGTAGTTACAAAGATTTTTGACCTTATTGAAAGCATTGAAAAAACTTTGGATTTCGTAAGCAACATTGATGATTTCAAGCCCTCAATGATTAAAGAAATCTTTTCTGAACATACAGATTTTCTTAAAGTTGCAAACTATTCTGTTGACGAAGTATTGAAATCATTCGGTGCAAGTCAGAAAACAAGGGATATACTTAACGGATATTGGTGCTACCTCGGTCAACCTACTGACGAGCTTAATGTCATTCACTACTTCACAATGCTCCACTCATATATTATTGATGGTGCTGTTATTCCAAGGGGCAGAAGTCATCAGATTAGCACTGCTTTGCTTGAGGCATTTACTGAAAATGGTGGTGAAGCTTGGTTTAACACAAGTGTTAAGAAGATAAATGTTGAAAACGGCGTAGCAACAGGTGTTGTGCTTGATGATGGTACTCAAATAAATGCTAAAGTGGTTATCTGCAACGCTTCACCGTATAATGCATTTACAAAGCTTATAGATGAAAATTCTATTCCTGAGAAACTTAAAAAGGAAGTAAATGCTAAGACCTTGAGTGCAAAAGGCTTTGCAGTATTTTTAGGACTTAACCGTTCTGCAGATGAGTTAGGACTTAACAACCACACTTATTTCATTTATCCGACAAACGATAACAGAAAATGCTATGAACTCAGCAAACGCATTGAAACAAATGATGTTCAGGCAACAGTTTGTCTTAATAGAGCCTTCGACGATTGTTCACCTGAGGGCACAAGTATCCTTTATATGACCTCAATTTTTGCAGGCGACGAATGGAGCAAGGTTTCTGTTAAGGATTACCATAAAACAAAGCATGCCTTTGCAGAAAAAATGATAGATAATTTTGAAAAAGCAACAGGTGTTAAAATTAAAGATTATATAGAAGAAATTGAAATTGCAACACCAATGACCTATGCTCGTTATACCGATGCTCCTGCAGGAACCATTTACGGTTACGAGGCTAGTAAGGAAGACGGTATCGTTAAAAGAATTGTTTTTGATTTGATAGACAAAGGCATACCGGGACTTTACTTTGCAGGTGGCTATACTACAAGACATATGGGTTATTCTCCAAGCTATACAACCGGTGATATGGCAGCAAAGGCTGCTATACTCGCTATGGAAAAGGAGGTAAAATAAATGAGCAAGAAAAAGTTTTCTGTAAATGGCACTTTAAAGGATAGTGTGAATACTGTAAAGTTTTTAACAGAGAGAAAACAGTTTATTGATAGTGCCCCAGCAGTTTTGCCAACTCGTACTGATGATTTTGGTGTAAATAAAGTTGCAAAAAGTCTTCATCCTAAAGAGCAAAAACTTGTAATCAGCAGAATTGAAGAACATACAGATATTGCAAAAAGCTATTATTTTAAAAGCGAAACAGAACTTGCATATTTTAAAGCAGGTCAATACCTTACATTTAAGCTTGAAATAGGCAATTCAGTTGTTACTCGTTCATATTCAATAGCCTCCTCCCCTGCCAGCGCATTAAATGGTGAATATCAGATTACTGTTAAGCGTATTGCTGACGGTTTCGTTTCTGATTATATTCTCGATAACTGGAATGTGGGAGATGAAGTTATCGCTTATGCACCCGAGGGTAATATGACTTATTGTCCTTTGAGAGATGCTGAAAATATCGTTGCTATTGCAGGCGGTAGTGGTATTACTCCTTTCCTGTCTCTTGCTAGAGCAATAGACCAAGGTGATGAGGATTGCACCCTTACTTTGCTTTACGGTTGCGGAACATCAAACGAAATTCTTTTCAAATCAGAACTTGACTCACTTTCTGAGAGAAACGAGAAAATCAATGTAGTTTATGTGCTCAGCAATAGCGAAGAAGATGGCTATGAAAAGGGCTTTGTGGGTGCAGACATCATAAAGAAATATGCTCCAGAAGGAAATTATAGCATTTTTGTTTGTGGACCTGGTGGTATGTATAAATTTCTTGAAACAGAGCTTCCAAAACTCCAGATAGAAAGAAAATATATTCGTTTTGAAGTTTTCTCTTCCGGTAAAAAAGTTGATGACGAGCCAAAAGAATACAACATCACAGTTATTAATCGTGGAAATGAAACAGTAATTAAAGCAAGTAGCAATGAAACTGTGCTTTGTGCATTTGAACGAGCAGGCATAGAAGTCCCTGCAAGATGTCATACAGGCGAATGTGGTTTTTGCAGAAGTAAACTTGTTAGCGGTAAAGTTTATATCCCCGAGGGCGAAGACAAACGCCGTATAGCAGATATGCAGTTTAATTTTATACACCCTTGCTGTTGCTACCCCGAAAGCAACCTTATTATAAGAATCAATTAGTGAGTTAAACCTATATTTTGACTCCTTTCGCTTCGACCACCTAAGTACAACTTAGGTAATACAACCGAAATCCCTTGAAATATAGGGGTTTCGGTCTTTTTTATGCCTACAAGCACTCTGAAAATGAGTGCTTTTTGTGTTTTTAAGACCACCGGTGGAATTGTAATAGTTTTACGGAGTTTCAAATAGTTTTACGGAGTGTGTAATCGTTTAACGGAGTATAAATAAAAGGTGTACGGAGTATAAAAATCACCACGCCCTACAACCTGCAACAGCACTAAAAACTATTGCACTTCTCTTGGTATGGATGGTATAATTATCTGTACAAATAAGAATTTGGGAAGTATTTTATTATGGCTATGTGGAATCCGTGGCGAGGTTGTAAAAAATGCAGTGATGGGTGTCTGCATTGTTATATTCATAAAGGTGATGCCAGACACGGCATTGATACAAATGAAATTGTTAAAACAAAAGATTTTTATAAACCAACCGAGAAGTTAAAAAACGGGAATTACAAAATGAAAGCAGGGTTAGTTTATCTTTGCTTTTCAACAGATTTTTTAATAGAAGAAGCGGATGAGTGGCGCAGAGAATGTTGGTCTATGATAAAAGAGCGACAGGACTGCACATTTCTTTTTCTCACAAAACGCATTGAAAGATTTGCAGATTGTGTCCCTGACGATTGGGGCGATGGATATGAGAATGTTGTTGTGTGCTGTACTGTTGAAAATCAAAAAAATGCGGATAAAAGACTGTCATTATTCAAATCACTTCCGATAAAGCACAAATGTATTACTGCACAACCGTTGCTTGAAAAAATAAATATTGAACCGTATCTTGATAATATTGAACTTGTAGTTGTCGGTGGAGAGTCGGATAAATTTGCAAGACCTCTTGATTATGC
>CALBNX010000002.1 GCA_937896885.1 uncultured Clostridia bacterium | reverse complement strand
CGGATTTGGTTATCGAGATAACGCTGATAGCTATAATGGAACAAGTCTTTATTATTAACAAAGCACACGAATGTTGGTGGTCGAGTGGAAGCCTGTGTCATATAATAAATCTTGAGTCGCTTACCCTTATCTGATGGTGGTTGAACACGAGCAGTTGCCCCTGCTAAAACATCATTAAGCTTACCTGTTGAAATACGCATTGCATTTTGTGTATCAACAAATTTAATAAGCTCGAAAAGTCTATCAAGTCTTTGTCCTGTTTTAGCAGAAATAAAGATAATTGGCGCATAACTCATAAATGAAAAATCATTCATAAGTTTTTTGCGATATTTATCCATTGTTTGACCATCTTTTTCGACCAAGTCCCACTTATTAACCGCAATAATACAAGCCTTGCCCAATTCGTGAGCAATACCTGCAACCTTTGAATCCTGTTCTGTGAAGCCTTCAACGGCATCAATCATAATAACACAGACATCTGCTCTTTCAACTGCCATTTGTGCACGGATTACAGAGTATTTTTCAATCTGGTCTTCAACCTTGCTTTTGCGACGAAGTCCTGCGGTGTCAATAAACATAAATGAACCGAATTTATTATCGATATAAGTATCGGTTGCGTCTCTTGTTGTGCCTGCAATATTTGAGACGATTACTCGTTCTTCACCTGCTATTTTGTTGATAAGTGAGGATTTGCCTGCATTGGGTTTACCGATAACAGCAACCTTTACAGTTTCACTTTCGTCTTCTGTTCCTGCATCTTCAGGTAAATACTCTAAAATCTTATCGAGCAAGTCACCTGTGCCGTGACCGTGAGCTGCTGACACTTGAATCGGGTCACCAAGACCTAAATTATAGAACTCATAAAACTCTGCAGGTGGTTCACCCAAAGAGTCTGATTTATTAACACACAAGATAATGGGTTTATTGCTCTTAATAAGCATTGTTGCAACTTCTTCATCAGTTGCCACAACACCTGTTCTCACATCTGTTACGAACACAATAACATCTGCACTATCAATGGCAAGCTGTGCCTGACGACGCATTTGTGACAAGATAATATCGTCTGAATAAGGCTCGATACCACCTGTATCAATGAGCAACATCTGATGGCCAAGCCATTCGCAATCACCATAAATTCTATCACGGGTTACACCCGGTGTATCATCAACGATTGAGAGTCTTTTGCCAATCAATTTATTAAAAAGTGTGCTTTTGCCAACGTTGGGACGACCAACGATTGCAATAACGGGTTTTGCCATTATTTCACCCCCAGAATATCTCTTAAAAGTTGACCACCGCTACCGTTAGTCAACATAATTTTCACATTTAATTTGCTTTCTAATTCTTCGACGGTCATATCGTCAAGAAATTTGTTTTTATTTTCGGTATAATTGGTATAATCGCTTATCATTGAACTAGGCAAGAGCAAATATTCACCTAAATCAATATTTTTAAGTTGCTCATATAAGTCAATGCCTGTGATAAGTCCTGAAACTGTTATAGTTTCACCGAAAAAGTTATTTATTATTTTTTGAACCCCAATTTCTACGCCAAATTTTTCTTCTGCTTTCTTGCAAAGGTCACACAAATATGGATAAAAATCAGCACCTGTTGCCAAGGTTACTTTTTTATTAGTTGGTTTTTCTGAAACATAATCCAACTCATCAAGAAAATCGTCGTAGAATAAACGGACCAAACCGACACCGTTATCAAGTTGAGGATAATCGTCATAATAATCTGCGTTTGGTAAATCTCTTTCTGCTTTAATGAAAAACTCGTCAGCAGGATAGCAAAGACCAACACCAAATTCTTTACGAAATCTCTGTGAGTATTCTTCAATTATATCAATGGTTTCCCCTGCTGTTTGTTTGTTGTAAGGTTCAAGTTTTTCGAGCCCATCGCGGAATTTGGTTAGTCCCACAGGAACTGCCGCGATGCTTTGGACTGATGGATACAATGCAGAGAGTTGCTCGATACTATAACGCAACTCGTCACCATCGTTAATGCCTGGGCACAGAACAAGTTGAGTGTTCATTTGAATTCCTGCATCTGCAAGTCTTTTAATGATTTCAAGGCTTTTGCCTGCATTTTTATTTTTCATCATCTGCACGCGAAGTTCAGGGTTCATTGTATGCACTGAAATATTCACAGGGCTTATGTGCATTTTGATTATTCTCTCAATTTCGTGCTCTGAAATATTGGTGAGAGTTATATAATTACCAAAAAGGAATGACAAACGGCTATCATCGTCTTTAAAATAAAGACTTTCACGCAATCCTTTTGGCAATTGGTCGATAAAACAGAAAATGCATTTATTTTTACAATGCTGTTGTTTATCCATAAGATAAGTTTCAAACTGCAATCCACAATCAGCAGATTTTGTTTTAATGACTTTGAATTTTCCGTCAATACACTTAAAAGTTAAAGTGAGATTTTGCTCTGCCATATAAAAATCATAGTCAAGCACATCTAAAATCTCGTTGCCGTTGATTTTCAAAAGTTCATCCCCTGCTTTAATGCCCTTTAATTCACAGATTGAATTCTTTTTTACACTACTGATTTTTACTGCCACAAAACTCACCTACTTTTCAAACTATTTTTAAGCAAGACTAAAAGGCGGAGAGAAATCGTTCTTTCCGCCTTGCATTTAATCAATAAAGAAAATTAAGCTTCTTCTTTAAGAGCAACAACTTGTCTACCTTTATATTGTCCGCATTCACCGCAAACTCTGTGTGGTCTTTTATAACCGCCGCAATTTGGGCACTTAACAAGTTCTGGAGCTGTCATCTTCCATACGTTTGAACGTCTCTTGTCTCTTCTTGTTTTTGAAACTCTTCTCTTAGGTACTGCCATGTGGGGCACCTCCCTTTAATATTTTGAAATATAATTTTAACTAATCATCAAGCAACTGTAATAAAGCTGCCATTCGTGGGTCAACATCTTTTTTGCAATCACATTTGCCTTCATTAAGATTTTTACCACATTTTGCGCAAAGCCCTTTGCAATCTTCATCACACAGAAAACTAATCGGCAATGAAAAAATGATATCTTCACAAACAAGTGAATCTAAATCAAGCAACGAATTTTCAACGATTATATAGTCGTCATTTTCGTCATTCTCAAGGCTTTTTGCAAGTAAATGCTCGAATTCAATTTCGAAATCTTTCTTGAAGTCTTCGGCACATCGACTGCAAACCACGGTTGCTGAAAACTTAGCTTTTCCTGACAACGACACAATTCCGGTGTTATTCTCGATTTTACCACTAACCGCAATACCCGGCGCGTCAAGTGAAATATCATCAGAAAGAGAGTATTCAGGTTCAAAAGAAAAGTCGAATTCCTTTTTAGAGCCTTCAAGATTAAATATCTGTTCAAGTTGAATTTGCATTGCATTCACCTTTCACCATGAATAACTGTTACTTATTCACCCGAATTATTATATATGTATATTTCGTTTTTGTCAACAATAAAAATTAAAATATTTTAGTAAAAATGCAGAAAAACGGCGAGGAATTAACCTCGCCGTGTCCTAATTAAAATTAGTTGATTTTTGCACAATATTCAAACATTGCTTCTGGAAGTTCTTCCATCTCGCTTGAAATTGTAAATGTGAACTTTGTATCAGAAATCTTTGAAAGTTCATCAACTTTTTTAAGGAATGAGCTGAGTGCTTCGCCTGTTCTTTCTTTGTCTTCTGCAATTCTGTATGTTGCATCAACAAAGATATCTGTAATATCGTGGTCACCAGCACAAATACCGCTTAAGAAGCCATAAAATGCATCATAACCTTTGATTGAAAAAGTATCTGTTGCAACAAGTCTTGCACGATAGTTTACATCGTATGTAAGCTTTGTTTCTTTTTCAACGCACACAACATTACCGCTGGATACGTGAACTGCATCATTAACATGCTCAACGAGTACTTTTGTTTTTCCTGTTCCTTTTTTACCGATAATAAGAGAAATCATATTATCTCCTCCTATATATTTATTATCCATCCCCTAAAAGATGGTCATTTCTGAAATTTAATTAGCCAAGACGGTCTAAAAGCTCTGCTTGTTGTGCTTCGTAGCCTGGTTTGCCAAGAAGAGCAAACATATTCTTTTTATAGCTTTCAACACCTGGTTGGTTGAATGGGTTAACGCCAAGCACATAACCTGAAATTGCACAAGCCTTTTCAAAGAAATAAACAAGATAACCGAATTCATATTCGTTCATCTCAGGCACTTCAATGCAGATGTTTGGCACGCCACCGTCAACATGGGCGAGCAATGTACCCTGATATGCTTTACGGTTAACAAAGTCCATTGTTTTGCCTGCAAGGAAGTTAAGGCCATCAGCATTAACTTCGTCTTCTTTGATTATAACTTCTCTCTTTGGTTTTGTAAACATAACAGATGTTTCAAAAAGCATTCTAACGCCATCTTGAATATATTGACCCATTGAGTGAAGGTCTGTTGAACAAACAACACTTGCTGGGAAAATACCTTTACCATCTTTGCCTTCGCTTTCACCAAAGAGCTGTTTAAACCACTCATTCATCATTGTGAAATCTGGCTCATAAGCAACCATAAGTTCAACCGCTTTGCCTTTTCCCAAAAGGATGTTACGGATTGCAGCATATTTATAGCAATCGTTTTTCTCAATATCGCAAACGCTATAAGCTTCACGAGCATCTTGTGCGCCTTGCATCATTTTTTGGATATCAATTCCTGCAACCGCGATTGGAAGAAGACCAACTGCTGTAAGAACTGAATATCTGCCACCAACATCATCAGGCACTACGAATGTTTCGTAACCTGATTTGTCAGAGAACTCTTTAAGTGTTCCCTTTGCTTTATCAGTTGTAACATAAATTCTCTTTGCTGCTTCTTCTTCGCCATATTTTTCGATAAGAAGTTCACGGAAAATGCGGAATGCGATAGCTGGTTCAGTTGTTGTGCCAGATTTTGAAATAACATTGATTGAGAAATCAACATCTTTCACAAGGTCAACAAGTTCTGAAAGTGAGTTACCGCTGATTGAGTTACCGCTGAAATAAATATTTGGTGTGTCTTTTGACACCAAGTTATAGTTTTGTGAAGTACAGAATTCGATTGCAGCACGAGCGCCAAGATATGAACCACCGATACCGATAACAACAAGTGCTTTTGAATCGCTCTTGATTTTATCTGCTGCTTTTTTGATTCTATCAAATTCTTCTTTATCATAATTTACAGGAAGGTCAACCCAGCCTAAAAAGTCTGAGCCTTCGCCTGATTTATTAACAATTTTTTCGTGCGCATCTTCAACAGCCGGAGCCATTGCCTTAAGTTCTTCTGCACTGATAAAACTCTTAATATATTTGTCATTAAGCTTTAACGCCATTTTGAATTAGTCCTCGCTTTGCCATTGGTTTTATAATATTTTACCCTAAACAACGATATTTTTCAATAGATATTTAGTAAATTTATATTATTTTTTTGCAAAACTTGACCACAAGGCGCAGAATACAAACAGCCAATTTCTTCGCTCGACATAATCCTCGTTTATAATGGGGCAAGAAGTTATTGTTTTACCATCTGTTTCAAAATATACTGTTCCAAGTTTCTGACCTTTTTCAACAGGTGCTTCAACGTCAAGACATATATCGACCCGTTGGGTTATCTTATCTTCTGTCCCCTTTTTGATAAGTATTGGTTTAATCTCTTTTGTTACAGGCGAAATTACATTTTCTTTACCATATAGCACATTCACATTAGTAATTAGTGAAGTATCGACAGTTGGTTGATAAACGGTATAATTTGCAAAGCCCCAGTTAAGGAGCTTTTTCGCATCTTCAAAGCGTTCTGTACTGTTATCACTCCCGAGCACTACTGCAACTAATTCCATTCCGTCACGCTTTGCTGATGCACTGACGCAATATCCCGCTTTGCTCGTTGTTCCCGTTTTAACCCCTGTTGTGCCCTCATAAAAACGGACTAATCTATTGGTATTCACAAGTTCAGTTTCACCGTTTCGCAAAGAGTCCATCCAAACTGTTGTGTATTCTTTAATTTTTTCGTGTTTCATAAGTTCACAACTCATAATAGCAACATCGCGCGCTGTTGAATAATGGTTTTCAGTTGTATCGTCAAGTCCTGATGGGTTTTCAAAATTTGTATTACTCATTCCAAGTTCTTTGGCTCTTTGATTCATCATTGTAACCAATTCGGTTTCGCCACCTGCGATATGCTCCCCCAAAGCAGTGCAGGCATCGTTAGCACTACCTATTGCAGTAGCTTTTAACATATCGTGAACTGTCATCTGTTCGCCTTCTTTAAGCCAAATTTGTGAGCCACCTTTTGAAGACGCGTTTTTGCTTGTTGTGACTATATCGTCCAGTTTTATTTTACCACCATCTAACGCTTCCATAACAAGCAACATTGTCATAATTTTTGTTATTGACGCAGGTGGTAATTTTTCGTCAGGATTCTTTGAAAGCAGTATTTCTCCGCTTGACATTTCCATCAATACGACTGACTTTGCTGTTAAAGAATCTGTAAGTGTATTATTCTGTGCGAATGCCGTTATGGACAATGGCATTATCATTAAAAAGCACAATAAAACTGATATTATTTTCTTCATTATTATCCCTCCACACAAAAATATATGAATGGGACAAATTGTTATATGAAAAAAAGAAAATCTGTGTTATAATATCTCTCGGTGATAATATGAAAGTGTTTTTCCACACTCTTGGGTGTAAGGTTAATCAATATGAAACCCAAGAAATGCGAGAACAATTAAAGAAAAACGGATATGAGATTACTGACGACGAAACAGAAGCATCTGTATTCGTCATAAACTCTTGCACGGTTACAAGTGAAAGCGACCGAAAAACAAGACAATGTGTTCGTCATTATAAAAAGAAATATCCTGAAAGCGTGGTTGTGCTAACAGGATGTATGCCACAGTCATTTCCACAGATGGCGCAAGATTTAACTGAAGCCGATATAGTTTTGGGTAATAAGAATAATAAGTTATTGGTTTCTTCTCTTAACGAATTTTTTTCCGCATCTTGCAGAGTGTTACATATGGAACAACATCAAAGTAACGAGCCACTTATATCAAGTGGTATAAGTGATTTTGAAGAGCGCACAAGAGCCACCTTAAAAATTGAAGACGGTTGTGACAGATTTTGCTCATATTGTATTATTCCCAAAGCTCGTGGACGAGTGCGTTGGAAAGACATAGAGAGCGTTAAAGCAGAAGTAAATGCATTAGCGGACAATGGCTATCGTGAAATTGTGCTTGTAGGAATAAATCTCTCGGCTTATGGCAGAGGTAGTGATTTAGACCTTGCAGATGCAGTTTATAAAGTTGCTGAAAATGAGAAAATCGAGAGAATTCGTCTTGGTTCATTAGAGCCCGACCATATTACTGATGAATTGATTACAAAGCTTTCAAAATGTGAGAAGTTATGCCCACAATTTCACATTTCACTTCAAAGCGGATGTGATAAGACTCTTAAAAATATGAATCGTCATTATACAAGTGATGAGTATTTTAAACTTTGTCAAAAACTTAGAGCAAACTTCAAAGATTGCACACTTACAACTGATATTATGGTTGGTTTTCCAAAAGAAACAGACGAAGATTTTAAAACGACTAAACTTTTTGCAGAAAAAGTTGGATTTGAAAAAATTCATATTTTCCCCTATTCTCGCAGAAGCGGAACAGTTGCTGACAGAATGGACGGTCAGATTGAGAAGTCTGTCAAAGCACAAAGAGTTAAAGAATTATCAGTTGTTGCAGATAAACTGCGTCAAAGTTTTTTAAATGCCCAAATTGGCAAAACACTTTCTGTGCTTATTGAAACCCGACAAGATGATGGAATGTATATAGGATACACACCAAACTATACACCCGTTAAAGTAAATAGTAATGCCCAAATCGGCAAAATAGTAAATGTCAATATCAAATCAGTTGAAAATGATTTTTGTATAGGTGAATAAAGAAAAATACGGTAGGCGTAAACCTACCGTATTTTTTATTTTACAATTTCATATGCTACAGAATTAACTATATCATCAGAATTAAATCCAATTGTTAATCTAACATGTTTCATATTTGTATTCACTGCATTATAATAATACAATTCTTCGCCTGATTCTTGACCTTGTGGAACTCCCAATGCTTTTTCAAGGTCTTTACGGGTAACACCAGCTGTAAGAGTTCCTGCAATCTTAATTTGTCGGTTGTTCGGTTGAGTATTATTAAAACTACATCTGATAATTGTAGCGTCCATATAATTCAATCCATCTTTACCGCTATTATTCTTAGCTTTGACTTTCAATGTCATATCAGGACCAACAACATTAAGTATAATGCTTTCGCCTGCTTTTAATGTTTTTTCACCTAAATCATCTGCATTGGGAATCTTAAGCCCACTATCTTCAATAAATTTATTTACAGAACATGGAAGTTTAGCTTTTTTACCATTAGGAAATGAAAATTCGCCATTACGCCATTCAAGTTTTAGGTTTTCACCATCCAGCGAAACTGTTTCTAATGGCTTTGATGGTCCTTTATCTTTATTACACGCTGCAAATGATAAAAGCATTACCAAAGCAAGCATAATTGAAATAAGTCTCTTCATAATATCAATCCTTTCGGGTTATATTATATTATTTTTCTTATAGAAAATCAACTTTAATTTACTGTATAGTAAAACCAATTTGCAAGATTTTCAGGCTCAAAAAAGAATTTTGTCCTATAAGCCCAGGTTCTAAATTTTGATTTATCCACCTTAATGTCTGCAAGAGATTTTACGGTTACATTGTACTCTTTATCCGCTTTTACGGTTATGATTTTTTCTTCATTTGGAAGTAAATCAAAGAAATTATCACTAAATGGTTCTCTGAAATTCGGGATATCAACCATTACACTACGGCAGAAGGCAGGTGAAATAAGTTTGATTTTAAGTTCGCCATTTTCAAATTCAACTGTTTTCTTGATTGTATTTGGTTGAAGATTTAAATCACGGTCTTTTGCAAAAACCTTTGTTCTTTCTGAAATCAACTTACCATTTTTATAAAGTTTAACTGACAGAAACATATTTTTCTTATCAATGCCTTTAAGTTGGTCAAAACCGATAATTTCTGCTCTCATTGATTTTAAGAATATTTCTCCCGATGTTTTCTTTTGCCTTTTTCCATCAAAATCAGAAGTTAAGATTTCAAATGTCAACGGTACACCTTTTCTTAAATCATTGACTACCCATATTGTAAAATCTTTTTCTTTATCTTCAATATTTACGCAAACTGGCTCAAAGAAATGACGAGAAGCATATTGTAACGCTTTCCATTTGCCAGTATAATCAACACTTGCCCATGATGGTGCCTGCCAACAATCATTATATTGCCAGAAAAGTGAACCATTACAACGCATACGATTTCTTCGCCAATGCTCAGTTGCATCCTGAATACATTCTTTTTGCACAAGCTGAGTTAAATATACATAATCTTCAAGATTTTCTGGCTTATAAAATCTCTCTAAAAGATAGTAAAGCATTTTGCGGTTACCGTTTCTGCACTTCTGGTGAGAATTGAAGATGTCACTTGTGATTGAATAGTCACTTTCTTCTGCAAACTGACGGACAGCATCCATTGTTGGTAAAGATTCAAGGCCAAATTCACTACAAAAACGAGTAGGACGTTGACGATAATATTTAAGTGGTTTTTGTCCGTGCCAAACTGTCCACATATGAGTGTCACCGTGGCTATCTCCTGTTACGCCTTTACGGAAAGACTCACCGATTGGGGAAGTTTCAATGTATGGTGTGTCAGGGTCAAGGTCTGCAACTAAATCTTTAAGAATTTCATAGAAAAACTTTTTATACCACTGAACGATTTTCATATTTTCAGGCATATATGCGAACATTGTTTCAACCTCATTATTACCACCCCAAAGGCAGAGACAAGGATGAGATTTAATGCGATTTACCTGATATTTTATTTCTGTCAACACATTTTCGCGGAAATCGTCTTCATAGAATGGATACATAAGACAAGCAAACATAAAGTCTTGCCAGATAAGAATACCTTTTTCGTCGCACTGCTCAAGGAAATAGTCCGGTGTATAATAAGCACCGCCCCAGATACGAAGCATATTGAAGTTTGCACTGAGTGCAGAATCTATGTAATAATCATAGGTTTCTTTTGTAACTCTGCCCATAAGTGAATCGGGTAGAATCCAGTTAGCGCCCTTTGCAAAAATTGGTGTATCGTTAAGATAGAAACAGAAAGTTGAACCGAAAACATCTTTGCTACGGTCAAGACGGATTGTGCGAAGACCGATTTTCTTTGTGATTTCTGTATCGCCCAAAATTGCAACTACTGTATAAAGTGGTTGTTTTTCTTTTCCCGATAATTCTTTTGTCCACCAAAGTTCAGGGTTTTCGATTACGATTTCGTTGTTTTCAATTTGGTATTCTGTTCCGTCGGGGCAAATAATTTTTGAATTTACTTCACCCTCACCATCAACAATAGGGTTGATTTTAACGGTTACTTTACCGTTTTCGTGAATCTGCTTAATCTCAACATCTTGAAGTCTGTTATCAAAGCACTCAATCCAAATATCATCAGTAATACCTGAAAGTGGAAGATGTGGACCCCAATCCCAACCAAAATGGCAATGTGGTTTACGGATATATGCAGCACCGTCAGTACCGTTGCAATTCTTTGGAATTGGCTTTTCTTTCTGCATTTTCTCGGCATAATTTGTTGGTGAGAAGAATGCGATTTTAAGAGTATTTTCCCATGCTTTTGCAACAGTTTTAATATCAAATTCATATTTGAGATGTGCATTTTCGCCTTTTCCTATAAGTGTGTCATTCACATAAACATCACAAAGAGTATCAAGGGCTTTGCAAACAAGTAAAACCTTGCGATTGTTGATATCTTCTTCTGTGAGTGTGAATGTTTTTTCATAAGTCCAATCTTCACGACCAACCCATTCAACTAACTTTTCATTATCCTTATAATATGGGTCAGGAATGACACCTAATTCAAGTAATTGAGTGTAGTTGTCAGATGGGACAGATACTTCGTATTTGTCCCCTGTTGCAACACGAGTCATATTCCATTGTCCGTTGAGATTATAAGATTTCATAACAAATTTTCCTTTGGATTTATTTTATATTATTGTAGCAGAAAAGTATATACATTTCAATATATAAAAGAAAACGGCGGGAGCAAGCCCCCGCCCTAACGATTTATTTAAGTTTTGCGTTGAAGTTTTTGCTTGTGGCTTTTATTGAGAAATATACAATGCCCCACACTACAAAGTAGACTGCCATAAAAATCAATGTGAAAATTAAAAGCACTTTTGGTTCAAATGGAATCCATGTATTTGCTATATAGCAAAGAGAATATGCCACATAGAGTGTTGAGAGATGGCAAAGCAAGGATTTTCCTATACCCCAATGCTCAATCTGATTGAATACTGAAGCCCCCGCATGAACAAATGCTAACAGATAAGTTGACACTATACCTATGAGCACTTCACCTGCTTCAAGAATAAAACTGTCAGTTGTTTTTGATACTATAAAAATTATAATTCCAAAAATTATCGGACCAAAACCACTGAACATTAAACCACGATGCAAAAATTCTTTTACATATTTATTCATATTATAAACCTAACCTTTCTTTTACATTTTTGAGATTTCTTCGTGACACAAAATCCACATATCCATTCTTGAAAATCACGGTTAATGAACCACCCACAGTTGCTTTGAAACGGTCAATCTTTTTAATATTTGCTATACAGGACTGATTGATTTTGACAAAGTTATTATTAAGATTTTCTTCTAACTGATAAAGTCTTGATTTTAGCCGAAATTTCTCATTTTCAGTGAGTGCATAAACCTTGTTGTCTTCTGTGAAAAAACAGTAAATATCATTCAAATTAAGTTTTACTGTTTCATTTTCGGTATAACCGATTAAATCAACAGAGTGATTGTTTACAAGCTCTTCAATTCCACTCACTAACGGAGTTTTTCTGTGAGCATATATGAGTATTTCTTCGTCACGATTTGGGTCAATTACAATTTGAAGTTTCATGAAATTCCTCCTTGCAAGTGTATATTATCATTCTGCATTTTGGTTTGCAATATATTAAAAGTGTTCGGTATTTTTGGGAGTGTATTCGGCAAAAAAATTAAAGGGCGATTCGTGAATCGCCC
>CALBNX010000001.1 GCA_937896885.1 uncultured Clostridia bacterium | reverse complement strand
GGTTACGGCGGAAACGTTCTTCTCGGTAAAAA
Source organism: uncultured Clostridia bacterium (assembly GCA_937896885.1). Classification (GTDB taxonomy): domain Bacteria; phylum Bacillota; class Clostridia; order Oscillospirales; family Acutalibacteraceae; genus Fimenecus. The sequence goes on along the minus strand of CALBNX010000001.1, from coordinate 23,170 downwards.
ATGCTTTGCTCTTCGTATTGCTTCATATCAGGGTAAAAACGAAGGTTGGCAGGCTGAGCATATGCTCATTCTTGGTATCGAAAATCCACAGGGCGAAGTTAAGTATATCTGTGCTGCTTTCCCATCAGCTTGTGGTAAAACAAACCTTGCAATGCTTATTCCACCAGAAGGATATCAGGCAAAGGGTTATAAAGTATGGTGCGTAGGTGACGATATTTCTTGGATTAGAAAAGGCGCAGACGGCAGACTTTATGCTATCAACCCAGAAAACGGTTTCTTCGGTGTTGCACCTGGTACAAACGTTAAGTCAAATCCAAATGCTCTTGCTTCAACAAAGAAAGGCACAATCTTCACAAACGTTGCTCGTAACCTTGACGATAACACAGTTTGGTGGGAAGGTCTTGACAAGAACCCACCTGTAAATGCAGTTGAATGGACAGGTATCGAAACAAACGGTGTTGAATGGAAAGCAGAAGGCAAAAACCTTGCTCATCCAAACAGCCGTTTCACAGCTCCTGCTGTTAACTGTCCTTGCATCAGCTCTGAATTCGAAAATCCTGCAGGTGTTCCAATCTCAGCTTTCGTATTCGGTGGCCGTCGTGCAAAACTTGCTCCACTTGTATATCAATCACGTGACTGGAATCACGGTGTATTCGTTGGTTCAATCATGGCTTCTGAAACAACAGCAGCTGCAGCAGGTGCTGTAGGTGTTGTTCGTCGTGACCCAATGGCTATGCTTCCATTCTGCGGTTACAATATGGGTGACTATTGGCAGCACTGGATTGACATTGGTAAGACTCTTGATGCTGACAAAGCACCAAAAATCTTCAATGTTAACTGGTTCAGAAAAGACGATGAAGGCAACTTTATGTGGCCAGGCTTTGGTGACAACCTTCGTGTTCTTGAATGGATTATCAAGCGTTGCGAAGGCGAAGTAGATGCTCAAGAAACAGCAATCGGTTATCTTCCATATGCTAAAGACATCAACATTGAAGGTCTTGAAGGTGAAGTTACACTTGAATCACTTGAAAGCATCCTTGACGTTGATAAGGCTCTTTGGGCAAACGAAGCAGAAGGCATTGCAGAATTCTATGCAAAATTCGGCGACAAGCTTCCTGAAACACTCAAAGCAGAGCTTGAAACTCTTAAGGCAAACCTTAAATAAGTTGAATTATAATGGAACAACCACCTTGAATAAGGTGGTTGTTTTTGTTATAATACCTTTGGTGATATTATGGAACTTAAATTTAATAATGGAAAATTTAGAATAATGCAGATTGCTGATACACAAGATACTAGTTGGACTTCACCTGACACCGTGAACTTCATTCGTTGTGCGCTTAAAAAGGCAAAACCTGATTTGGTTGTGTTCAGCGGTGACCAGTTAAAAGGTTATGGCATCACATTCAATATTGGTGACAGAAAAGCGAACCCGAAGATTGCAATTGATAATCTTTTGAAGCCACTTGACGAAATGGGAGTGCCTTTTACATTTGTATTCGGTAACCACGACGACCAATGTGCTGCAAACAAAGAACAACAGTTAGAACTCTATAAACAACACGAAAACTGTCTTGCATTTAATGCCGATGATACTATTGATGGCTATTGCAACCACAATCTTCTCGTTATGGGTGAAGACGGTGAGCCAAAACTCAATGTGCTTTTGATTGATAGCCTTTCAATGAGTCTCAATGGTAGATGTAGCCCCGTTTCAGAAGGACAAATCGAATGGTATAAAGGTCTTCGTGATGACCTTAAAGAAAAACATGGTGACTATGTGCCAACAATTATGTTTCAGCATATTCCTGTGCCTGAAATGTGGAATTTGCTTATGGAAGTTCCAAAGAAAAAAGGCGTAGCAACGGGTTATCGTGACCATGCGGGCAAGTTCTTTGACTTGAACCCCGAATGTTGCGTAATCAATGACCGTTCTTTCGTGTGGGAAACACCTGCGACACCTGAAGTGAATACTGGCGAATTTGATGCTCTTAATGAAAAAGGTGATGTGTTTGCTATGTTCTTTGGTCACGACCATAACAACTCATTTATGGGCGAATATAAGGGTATGAAAATGGGCTATACTCAAGGTTGCGGATTCAATGTTTACGGTCCTGCAGATAAAAGGGGAGTACGCATTTTCGATTTTGATGAAAATGACGTAAAGAACTTTGAAACAACAACAATCGAGATTAAAGATTTGCCCGATTTCAAGGTAGAAAAGAAAATTCGTTATAATGCATACACTTATGCACCAAATAGCTTTGACGCCGCAATGCCATTAATCAAAGGTGCTGTTGCAGGAATAGTCGCAACAGTAGGACTTGTAACTGCAAGAAAAATAATTAAGAAAAAGAAATAAAACATATAGAAAAAAGTAGAGGTGACGATTCATCCCTACTTTTTATTTTATAAAAAAATCCCCGCTAATGCGGGGATTTAATGTTTTTATTATTGAGCTGATGAATTTGATGCTGAATAAGCAAGAAGTTTTTCAATGTGCTTTGTTTCAGCACTTACCGCCCATTTTAACACAAGTGAATCAGCCTTGATTGAATTTGTAATAACATCAACGTTTTCTGAATAGAGTTTTTGAACTGCTTCGCTGAGAATTATTGATTTAACATTTTCTGACCAAGTAACACCAGTTGCCTTTGAATAGTACATTACATGATAACCGTAATCTGATTCAACAATTCCTGTGTCGCCAGCTTTACGGCTTGCATCAAGATACCAATCTTTGAAAGGTTGAACAAAACTTGTGCTTGCATTTAAGTCTTCATAAAGACCACCATTGTCTTTTGAACCTGGGTCTTCTGTTTTAGTTTTTGCAAGGTTTGCAAAGTTTTCTTCTGTTGGGTTTTTGAGATATTCATCAAGAATAGCTTGTGCTTTCGCTTTATATGTTGCTTTTTCAGCATCTGTGATTTCCTTTGTTTCGCCTGTTTCTTCATCTGTTGGGAAAGCAACAAGAATATGACGAACAGCGTGTGAATATGTGCTCACATCTTTGTGTGGAACAGCAACCATATAAACAACGGCATAATTACCATCGCCAAGGTCAATTACAGCTTTGTCGCCAACTTGACGAGCATCATCGTAAGCCCATTTTGCTGCTTCTGCGCCATACTGTTCAAGTTCAGCATATGTAGCATCGCTATAATCTGTAACTTCATCAGGGTCTTTTGTACTCTTGTTGTCAGCAGTCAAAATTGCTTTTTTAGCTTCTGCAATGAATGTTGTTTCGTCTTTAACAGCTGCAAGGAATGCATCAGCTTTCGCTTTTGTTTCAGCCTGTGCTTTCTTTGTTGCTGCATCTTTTTCTTCAGCTGTAGCATCGTCAGCAATAGTAGGAGCTTTTGTTGAGAAAGAATAATATCTGATATCTACAAGGTCAAAGTTGTCTTTATCAGCATTATACTTGTCATTAATTTGAGCTTCTGTGATTGCTGCAGTAGTATCTGCTTCAAACTTTTCAAAATATTTCTGTGCAAGCAACTGCTCTTCATAAACCTGACGGAAAACCTTTTCGTTGACACCGTTACCGATTTGTGTGCGGAACCATCTGTCAAGAGAATAGTCACTTTCTTTCGCTGTTGTACGGTATGAATCGATTGCTGAATCGATTTCCTTTGTATCATCTTCTGTAAGTTTGAGACCTTCTTTTTCTGCTAATGAAGAGAAATATTTAATCTCAACAAGTTGATTTGTTGCAAGGTATCTTATAGCGTCTGACCAGGTTGGTTCTTCAACGCCAACTGCATCAAAGTCAATACCGATTGTTTCAGCAGTTTCTTTTGTTAACTCCTGCTTAGAAGGTGACTTTGTGTGGTCATATCCCATATCCATACCATAGTATGCATATTGTTGAGCTGTTGAGCAGAGATTGTTCCATATATTGAAATAGAAGAAGTTAAACTCTGCAACTGTGAAACTGCAAGCAGTGTCTTTTACATTAATTTTTATAACTTTTTGTGGAATACCGAAGAAATTGAGAATTCCACCAAATGCGCCAATACCGATTGCAACAGCAAGAACAATAGCAATAACCTTACCTACAACCTTCTTTGTCTTTGAGAGTTGTGGAGATTTCTTAGCCTTTTTCTCTGCTTCTTTTGCGAGTCTGGCTTTGCGCTCTTCACGATAAATCTCAGCCTGAGACTTGTTGTTTTCCATAGGAAAAACCACCTTTACATATCTTTATTTTAAGATTAAATAAAAAAGCAATAATAAAATAGGTATACTTTTTTACATTAATGTACTTATTTTATACTATTTTAAATAAATATACAAGTAGATTTTGAAAAATTAACATTTTATACAAAAAAGAGAGAACTATTTTGACATACAATATAATCAAGAAATTTTTCATTTAGTTATTGTCAAAGAGAGAAAAATGCTATATAATTAATTTAATTATATATAACTTGTAAATGTAATCATATAACAAGGAGACGAAATTATGAAAATTATCGCTTTTGATGTTGGTGGCACAGCTATTAAATTTGGTATAGTTGACGAAAACTTTGAGGTGCTTTTCTCAGAAGAATTTCCAACAAACGAATTTGAAGATACTGACAATATGGTAATGTATGCTATGGAATCAAAGCTTAGAGAATATGAAGGTCAGTATGACGCAATAGGAATTTCAACTGCAGGTCAGGTTGATTTTGAAAATGGTGTTATTCACGACGGTGTTGGTAATATTCCAAACTATAACCATTCAGACCTTCGTGGCACATTTGAAAAAATATTTAATGTTCCTGTTGCAGTAGATAATGATGTTAACTGTGCAGCAATTGGTGAAGCACATTTTGGTGCAGCAAAAGGAGCGAAGGATTTCCTTTGCCTTACTTATGGTACAGGCGTTGGTGGTTGCATTTATATCAACGGCGATGTTTATCGTGGTTCAAAATTCGCAGGTGGTGAGTTTGGCCATATGGCAACTCATAAAGACGGCAGACCTTGCACTTGCGGTAGAATTGGTTGCTACGAAGCTTATGCTGCTTGTCGTGTTTTTACAAAATCAGTTTCAGACCGTATGGGTAAAAAGATGAACGGCAGAGAGATTTTTATGGAAGAAAATCTTAAAAATCCTGTTATCATTGAAGAAATGGATAATTGGGAAGACGAAATTGCATTGGGACTTCGTAACCTTTGCTATATCTTCAATCCAAGCCTTATCGTCCTTGGTGGTGGTATTATGTCAGAAGATTTACTTCTTGGTCATATCCGTCATAAAGTTAATGCACAGCTTGAACCAAACTATAAGCACGTAAAAATTGAAAAAGCAAAGCTTGGCAACAAAGCAGGTATGCTTGGTGCTGCTTGGCTTGCAAGTGAAAGATTAAAGATTTGGGATAAATAATTATGTTTTTCAAAAAAACTCCTTTTCCTAAAAAAACAGGGTATTACAATATTCCTCAGGTGGATTTGAGCATCAAGCCTCAAAACACACCTGAAGAATTAGAATACCTTTTTGAAAATACTATAATTGACGACAGCACAGGGTATTTGGGGCATCCGGACTCTGTGCTTCTTAATAATGGTGATATTTTAACATTTTACCCAAAAGGACACGGCAAGGGTGCAGTGCTCTCAAAAATCAGTGATGATGGTGGGGTTTCTTACAATAAAGAGATTGAAAATCCACCAGTTTCTTGGGAGAAATCTCTTGAAACTCCAACTGTATATCGTTTAGAGTTTACAAATGGTGAAAAAAAAATGATTTTAATCTCTGCAAACTCAAAGTGGCCGGGAATGTCAACTCCCGGTGGATTTAACAGTTCAATTTCTCTTGATGAGGGTAAAACTTGGACAGAGTTTAAACGCTTTTGGGATAACGATAGTGAAATGCCGATAATCCCCATTGTTGCAATGGCATCACTTACTCGTCTTAAAGAAAAAGGTGAGTTTGTTGATAAATGGATGGGCATTTTCCATGACCACAGATTTATAAATTATAAAACCATTCTCACATTCAATGAGAATGGCGATTATACTTGGTCAAAACCTGAGCCATATTTGTCAGAATATCGTGACATTGAAACCTATGCAGGTGTCTGCGAGGTTGAATGCATCCGTTCAGATTGTGGTAAAGGTGACGAACTTTGTTTGATTGCTCGTTGCAATAAAAAGACTTGCACAAGTCTTCTTATTTTCTCAAATGATGAAGGCAAGACTTGGTCAAGACCGGTTGAAGCACCATTTGCACTCAATGGTGAGCGTCATAAAGCAGAATATACTGACGACGGACGACTTTTCATCACATTCCGTTCAATTGAGCGTGACCGTAAGCGTGTTAAAAAGATGCGAAAACTTGGTGGCGAAAAGAAATGGTATTCTGAAGGTTGGGTTGCATGGGTTGGCACTTATGATGACCTTAAAAACGGAACAGAAGGTCAATACAGAATAAAAATTGCTCATACATATCTTGACCACCAGAACAAACCGTCAATCGTCGCAAATGCAGATACGGGATATTGCGGTAATGTGGTGTTAAAAGACGGCACAATTGTCACATCTTCTTATGGAATTTTCTCACCAGAAGAAAAACAAAGTGGTAAGTATAATACTGATAAAGGCAGGCAAAAACGCAAAACCTTTATCATATCAAAACGCATTAAGCTTTCAGATGTTGAAAAATTAATAAACAACTAAAATATATTGCTGATTAGTGGTTTTTCATTACGGATTAAATGGCTTAATTCGTCGATTGCCAAATCTGCTTGTTGTTCGAGCCTTTCCATATTGCCTTGTTTGGCATATAGGGGAAGGCTTTTTATTAATTCTTCTAATTTGTCAGTTTCTTCGTGACGGATAAAACTTTCAATAATATCGTGAACATCTTCCCAGAGTGTTACAGCTTCTTGGGATTTTTTTATTGCTTTTTCTACATCATCTTTTTCTGCTATACTACAGATTTCAGTCAGATAAGTTTCTAGCTTGTTGCAAGCATTATTCACCCAGAAATATCCCGTGAATGCAAGGGCAAAAGCTATAACAAGTGCACCGATTGCTAGGATTATTCTTTTCATATTTTGTCCTTTCTTATAATTGTATGATTACCCATAGCATCAACTGTCATAAGCAATATGTCTTTGATTTGAACATTCTTTTTTCTTGCGATTTTCTCAACTTTACTTGTTGTCATATTGCAGATTTTAAAATCTTGCGAAACGATTTTTCCATCGATGATTACAGGACACTTATATCCCTGTGGCTCTGACTTTAATTCAAGGTCATTTTTTGTAACTGTATCATACTCGGGTTTTAAAAGCACACTTATTTGTCCATTGGTTTCAACGATGGCATATTGTACCTGAGAAATATCAAAAACATCTTTTTGTCTTAAAGACTCGAGCAAATCATCAACGGTAAAACGAAGGTCTTTTAATAGCTTTTGATTAAGGTTTCCATCGTTGATAATAACAACGGGATTTCCTTGCATAAATGAACGAAATTTGATGCTTTTCATATTGAAAACAGATGTTAAAATTTCAAATCCAACTAGTAATAAAATAGGAATAATTGTGTTAACCAATGGTATATCGGTATCCTGAATGGGAATTGAAATAATTTGAGAAATAAGAAGAGTTATAACCAAATCTGATGGTTGTAATTCTCCAATCTGTCTTTTGCCCATAATGCGAATACTGGCAATTGCAAAAACATATAAAATAACAGTTCTTATTAAAGTTACGAACATAAAATCACCGTTTTTATCTTTTGCCAATAAATACAGAATATTACTATATTTTAAGGTCAAGATAAAAATGGTGATTTTTTATGAGTGAAAATTGGTTTTCAAAAAAAGTTGACGAGATAAGCATAAATGAAAATACGAAAACAACTGAAAAGAAAAATATAGATAAAGATTTGCAAAAAAATATGGCATATATAAAGCAACAATTCGGTGATGCCTTTGATGTGAAATACAGAAAATACAATGCACAAGGCAGAGAAATAATCTTTATTATGGTTGACGGAATGTGTGATAGTCTGCTTGCCACAGAACAGGTGATTTTACCAATAATCGAAGCGGATTTCAAAGATGAAAAAGGGGATAAACTAATCTATTCTGCTGCTGACCAAGTTTCTGCAAGTATTGATAAATCAATTACAAATGACCTTGACGAAGCAATCCGCGAAGCAATTTATGGCAGTATTATAATGCTCACAGAAGACGCACAATTTGCTATTATGTTCGGTGTGCAAGGGTTCCCAAAAAGAGCTGTGCTTGAGCCATCAACCGAGATGCAAGAGCGTGGTTCAAGAGAAGCCTTTGTTGAAAGCTTTAAAGACAATGTAACAATGATTCGTCGTCGTGTGAGAAATCCTGTTTTCAAAACTCAGATTGTCGAAGTGGGGGATACAAGCAAAACCCGTGCCTGTGTTTGCTATATGTCAGATAGAGTTGACAGAAAAATGCTTGATAATGTAGTCGAACGATTAAAGAAATGTGAGATTGATACTGTGTTGGGCTCAGGTTATCTTCAAACTTTTTTAGATGGCAAACATCCGTCAATTTTCAGCGGGGTGGGGTTTACTGAAAGACCGGACGTGCTGACCGCAAAAATCAGTGAGGGCAAAATCTGTATTATCGTTGATGGCACACCAAACGCACTCATTGTGCCATATCTTTTTATAGAGCATTTTCATTCTCTTGATGATTATCTCAAAAGACCATATTATGCAACATTTATCCGCGTTTTAAAAATTGCATCATTTTTGGTAAGTGTATTTTTGCCGGGGCTCTATGTGGCTGTTTGCACATTCCATCAAGAAATCATACCCGAAACAATGATTTTTGGAATTACGGGACAAGAAAGTAGAACGCCATTGCCCATAATGTTTGAAGCATTTTTTATTCATCTGGTTTATGAGATAGTCCGTGAAGCAGGACTTCGTATGCCAAAATCTGTTGGACACGCCATATCAATTGTTGGCGCGTTGGTCATCGGTGACTCAGCAGTTACTGCAGGAATCATCTCTGCACCAATGCTTATTATTGTTGGTTTTACTGCTGTTAGTTCATTTGTAGTTTCAACCCTTTATGAATCCGTTGCTGTTTTACGCTTTACCTTTATTATTATTGGTGGCCTTGGTGGGCTTTATGGAATTATGATGGGCTTTGCTGCAGTGCTTGTAAACGCCGCTGCAATAAATCCTTATGGCGTACCATTCACTTCACCTTTGTCACCTACAAAAATCGGTGCTTGGCGTGACCTAGTTGTGCGACAAGATTGGAGAAGAATGGGCAAAAAGAAAATGCTTATTCAGAAGTTGGAGAAATAATATGCAAACAAAAGAAAAAATCAGCGCATTTCAGTTTTTTACAATGCTGTTTATAAGCCGTACATTGACAACAGTCACATATCTGTCGTCATACACAAAAAATGTGCGACTTTCAGATATGCTTGTGCAACCAGTTTTTAGAATAACTTTGGGTATTATCATTATGATACCATTATATTTGATTTGTAAAAAACATAATACAACTGACCTTTTAAGCCTTGCAAATTCAAAATTTGTTTCACTTGGCTACGTGTTTATATTCTTCTATTTTACAGTTGTTACAATAGCAAGGCTTGATGTGTTTGCAGGTACAGTTGTCTTTCCTGAAACTGATGTTAATTTCTTGTTGGTATTTGCAATTCTTCTTTGTTCTTATGGCGCTTATCTTGGGTTTGAAGCCTTGGGACGAAGTGCTGTGCTTTCAGCAGTATTGGTAGTACCTGCGCTTATTTTTATTATGTTAACTTTGGTTAACAAGATTGATTTATTAAATCTTACTCCTGTGTTTTATAACGGAGTAACACCTGTTATTAAAACTGCCGTTGATTCTGTTGGACAAACGGTTGAATATGCAATAATTGCAATTTGCTTGCCGAAAGTTTCGGGCAATGTGAAAAAAGGATTCTTCTGGTGGTTAATATTGCAAACGCTTTTAATGGCAATAATGTTTTTCTTTGCCACAACGGTTATGGGTAATTTTGCTGGGACACAGCTTTTCCCATTTCACACTCTCGCAAGTCTTGCTGAGTTTGCTATGTTTGACCGTCTTGACGCAATATTCACAAGTGTCTGGATTCTTTGTGCATTTATCAAAGCAGGACTTCTTATTTATCTTCAAGCAGACATTTTGCACGGAACATTTAAAAAGATACAAAGAAAAATTTTCATTATTGGTATTGGTGCAGTGACTATAATAACAAATCTATTTATAGCGAGTGAATTCAAGCGTTTTTTATTTGTCGATAACTCAATATTTAAAATTATTATTACAGGAGTAACTGCTTTTGTAATTCCATTGTTTATTTTGCTCATAAGAAGAAAGGGGAGAAGAGAATGCGAAAATCAATCCTGATTTTTTTGGCTGTGATAGTTGCAGTTTTTACTTTCAATGAAAAAGAAATTTATAAAAAAGATATAAGAAATCGATTAGTTATTCAAGGGATTGGTATAGACATTGAAAAGGACAATTCATACACTATCACATTACAGACCATTGATACCAATGCGCAATCGGCGTCTTCAGAAGATGGCGCATCTCAACCTCCCATAAAAACTTATAAGGTAACAGGAGATACAATTTACACAACAATTAAAAGTGTAACTGAAATTGAAGGCAAAGTCCCATTGTATTCTCAAAACAGAATTATAGTTTTAGGCAAAAGTATAACCGAAGAGAAAATGGATGATGTGATTGATTTTTTTGTCCGTGATGTTGAGAATAGTGCATCAGTTTATATTGCTGCGGCAAAAGACAGAGCATCGGATATTCTTGAAGTCAAAAACGGTGAAGAATATGTGAGTGCAAGAAGCATTGAAATAGGTATTGGTGCAAATGAATATGATGCACGAATTTTTGGTACGGGACTTTATGAACTTATAAACCGATATAATTCAGGGTCAAAAGATTTTGCCATGCCACTTTTAGATGTAACTGAAAAAGAAGGTAAAAAAAGTGTAGAAATTATTGGTACTGCGATTTTTAATAACACTCGTTACCGTGAGTATATGTCAAAAGAAGAAACGGTTTATCTGAATTTCTTGTCCGATAAGGTTTATAACACGGCAATTTCGTTAGACAGAGATAATGGCGAAAAAATATCAATCAATGTGGTGGATTCAAAAACCTATCGCACATTAAATTTTGAAAACGGAAAACCCACATTTAAAATTAAAGTGAAAATCAGTGCGGATATTGCCGAAATCAGCGGTGGTGTTTCAAAGAAAATGAAAAGACAGGATATAGAAGAAATAAAAATATCTGCCGAGCAATATATCGAAAAAGCAATTACTCAAACGCGAAAAAGATTGTATGAAGAATATGAGAGTGACGCTTGTGGTTTAGGCAGACTTTTATATATTTTCAAACCGTCATTTTATAGAAAAAATGAAAAAAATATCGACTCCGTAATGCAAGATAGCATTTTCGAAGTCGATGTAGATTTAAAAATTCGTCGAATAGGACACGAGTTCATTGAGATGGTTTAGTTTCTTGAATCACGGATAATCATATTGCAAAGGTCATCAAAGCTTATTGGACGGCTTAAATAATAACCCTGAACAATATGGCAACCTTGACCCTTCACATATTCATATTGCTCTTCGGTTTCAACACCTTCTGCAATAAGAGTCATACCAAGTTGCTTTGCCATTGTGATAATGCACTCAATAATACTTCTGCCACGTGGATGAGCATAGTCATCAATAAAGGTCTTATCAAGCTTCAAGAAATCAACAGGTAATGATTTTAGAAGCATCAACGAAGAATAACCTGTACCAAAGTCGTCCATAAGAATTTTAAAGCCAGATTTGTGAAGCTTGCGAAGCATTTTTACGAAACTCTTATTATTTTCAAACAATGTAGTTTCTGTAATTTCAAGCTGAATATGAGAAATATCTGCGCCAGTTTCCTTAACAATTTCAAGATATTTTTCGATGAATTTTGAATCATAAAGTGATTGCTGTGATACATTGACAGAAATATCAATAGGTACTAATCCTTTTTCTTTCATTTTAATCTGCATTATGCAAGCTTGTTCAAATGCAAACTTATCAAGCTCTTTAACAAGGCCACGTTCTTCTGCAAGAGGAACAAACTCAGCAGGTGAAACTGCTGTACCGTCAGATTTGAACCAACGGATAAGAGTTTCTGCGCCACAAAGCTTGTCGTTTTCTGTACTGAATTGTGGTTGGAAAACGACAGATAACTCTTTGTTTTCAATAGCGTGAATAAGCTCATCTGCGAAAATCTTTTTCTGAGTGAGTTTCTTTTTAAGGTTGTCGTTATAGAAAGAAACAAGAGTGTCACTGTCACCTTTAACAAGGGATTTTGCCATAACAGCACTGTTTTGCATCTGCTGAATATTTGTGTTCTTCTCTTCAATAAGATAAACGCCGATGCTTGGTGTAAGAATATAATCAGACATTACACCATTATTCTGAATTGTACATTTCTGACAAAAGTCTTCAAGACGATTACGAAGTTCAGCTTCGTTATTATATTGCATATAAACTGCGAAACGGTCAGCGGCAATTCTTCCAACAAACTCATTGTCTCTTAAAATGCTCTGCCATGTTTCGTGAACAAAATTGATTGTGCTGTTACCTTGTTCATAACTGTAATAGTCGTTAATCAGTTTGAAATTATCAAGGTCCATAACAATATAAGCGGCCTTTTTGCCTTTTACAAGTTGCTTTTTAACATCAACACAGAACTTGGCATAAGATGCGCCACCTGTAAGACTGTCTTTATAGAGAATTTTATCGAAGTCTGCCTGCTTTCTTCTTTCAGCAGAAACAATGATATAAATAAGCATTGCAAAAAGTGAAATCAAGAAGAAACAAACGATGACAAGAGTTGAAAGAACCATATTTCTACTTGCATTTACACTCATAGCAGGTACAACTGAGAATAAATACCAATTATTGAAATTAAGTGGAGCATAATAGAGATAGAACTGACTGCCCTGTGATGACATCAATACGCCTGACTCACCATTTTTCATATCTTCTTTAATATCAACAATTCTTGAACCCTGATATCTTTCATCCATAGGTACAGCTTTGAAAACATTTTCGATATTCTGATACTCTTGTATATGGTGTGTGCTTATAATGTTGTTACCTTCTGAATCGACAACATAGAAAAATTCTGTGTTTTCAAAAGAATCTGAAGCAAAATTCTGTTTAACTTCATCAATGGTAAAAGAGAAAAAGAGAACTGAACAGATTTTGCCATCAGCATATAAAGGATAATGCATAATAAACATTGCATCGCCATCAATACTTTCATCCGTATTCATTCGGCATACAGTGAGAGTGCCTTTTTCAACACATTCTTTGAGATGGTCGGTGTGTGCTAAAGTTATGCTTTTGCCGTCAGAAGTATAACAAGTACCATCTAAAAGAGCGACACCAACTCGTTTGTATACAATGTTTGATGGTATATCTTCAATGCTTTTCACCGCGGATGTTGGGTCGTTTCTCAAACTTTCAGGAATGCTGTTTGCAACACTTACAACAAAAGATGCTTGCTCTTGAAATTTAAAACCAATTGATTCTGCGTTCTTTTTAGAAATTTCTTCAAGCATTGTTTGATTTTGAATATCCATAATCTTTGTCATAAGCATTGGTGAGATAATGAGCATTACCAGTGCAAAAAGACACAATATTCCTAAAAATATATATCGTTTGAACGGTTTTTTATATGGCTTTTTTTGTTTCATTTTCAATTACCACCGTTAATGAATTAGATAAAATTTACCTATTATAAATTATAACAATTTAAAAATAAAAAAGAAATAGTAATAATTCATAAAAGCATAGGAAAATTTAATGCACAATAACTAATTTGTATGTTGAATTTGATTGAGTGTAATTTATTTATATAAAACAACCAGCTCTCAAATTGAGAGCTGGTTTATGTTAGTTTTTCTTATTCTTTTTTCTTTCTTGAATAATGGGTTTAAAAACAACAACTAATACTGCAAATGCAAAACCAATAGTAAAAATTAGTTCCAAGAGTGTTCTTGCGGTTTGTAAGCTGTTGATGTCATACAAAATGGTCTCATTGTTATTTTTATCAATTTTTGTAAGTTGAGAGTAATGACCGTCAAAAGTTTGAAATATGTTTAGTATTCCCATATCATTTTGAGCTTTATAGGTAGTATTATTAACGGATATTTCTGTTTCTTTATCTAGTAAATCATTTATCAATCTATTATTTTCAGAAGAAAGTGGAACTTGATAAAACTCTGTCCATTGTCCGTTGCTGTCTAACTTTGCATAGATATCTGAACGCACAAAATACACCATTATGTCATTTCCTGACCATTCACAAGCTACCGTGCCATAGGAATGAAAAGAGAACCCATATTGAAATTCAAAAATTGAATTGTAGACGCAAATAGCATATTCAGAAGAACGCTTGAATAACACAAGTATCATTTCGTCTTCATTAACATCAAAACTTTCTATGGGCTTTGTCCAGTCTAATTCTTCGATTTTTTTAACGGGCATATTATCGATAAATATTGTTTGCTTGTCTTCAGTTAGTGGGTCAGTAACAAAAGGGGTGGGGGCGGCAAAAGTGGACATAGTCATACTAACAAGCAAAACGAAAACTATAATTAAACTCAACATTTTCTTCATTTTCAACCCTCCAATGATATTTTCAATATTATATTAACATGAATTTGCTTTATTTTCAATGATATAAAGTCTAAAATTCTTATTACACAACTTGTATTTTTTGCCGTTTTGTTGTAGTATTATAATATAAAAATATGCCTGAAAAGAGATAACTTAATATGACCATTAAAGAAAAATTTGATTATTGGTGCAGTTTTGATGAAGATACAAAAAATGAGCTTCTCTCAATCACCGACCCAAAAGAAATCGAAGATAGATTTTATAAAGATTTAGAATTCGGCACAGGTGGACTTCGCGGAATTATGGGTGCAGGTCCAAACCGAATGAACAGATACACAATCGCAAAGGCAACAAAGGGATATGCAGATTATCTCAAAAGCCGTTTCCAAGGTGAAATCAGCGTGGCAATAGCTTATGATTCAAGAAATAATTCACAATATTTCTCACAAGTGGCTGCAGGTGTACTCGCTTCAAACGGAATAAAAGTTTACATATATGACACTCTTATGCCAACACCTGTTTTGTCTTTTACTGCAAAATATTTAGGTTGCAATGGTGGAATCGTGCTCACAGCAAGCCATAACCCAAAAGAATATAACGGCTATAAAATCTATGATGAAAAAGGCTGTCAGTTAGTGCCTGAATTTGCAAGTCAGGTCATAGATTTTGTAAATGCAATTACCGATTTGAAATCAGTTAAAGTTATGGATTTTAATGCTGGTGTTGATAGTGGCAAAATCACAGTAATCAGTGAAGATGTTCTAGATGCTTTCTTGGCAGAAGTAAAAAAACAATCAATTTATGAAGAAAAATCAGACCTTAAAATTGTTTATACAGCTCTTCACGGCACAGGTAATATCCCTGTCAGAAAAGCGCTTGAAGGAATGAATGTGTCAATTGTAAAATCACAGGAATTGCCCGATGGTAATTTCAGCACAGTCCGTTCACCAAACCCTGAAGAAAAAGACGCTTTGACAATTGCAATTGAACAGGCAAAAGAAGAAAATGCAGATTTAGTTTTGGGCACTGACCCTGACTGTGACCGAGTTGGCACAGCAGTTTTACATAATGGCGAATATGTGCTTATAACTGGTAACCAAATGGGTGCATTGCTTGTTGATTTTGTACTTTCACACAGAAAAGACACATTAAACGACAAATCAACTCTTGTAAAAACTATTGTTACAAGCGAAGTTGGTGCAGATATTGCAAGAAGTTATGGTCTTAATGTTGTTGACACTCTCACAGGCTTTAAATATATCGGTGACCAGATAGGCAGATATGAAATCAATGGCGATAAAGAATTCGTTATCGGCTATGAAGAGTCTTATGGCTACCTTGTTGGCACTCACGCAAGGGATAAGGATGCAGTTGTTTCGTCAATGCTTATTTGTCAAATGGCAGCATACCACAAGAATAACGGCAGAACACTTGTTGATGCTCTTAATAATATTTATGAAAAATTTGGCTTCTATCTTGATGCACTTGATACTTTCGTGCTTAAGGGCAAAGACGGTGCAGAGAAAATTCAGAGCATAATGACTGATATGCGTGAGAATGGCAATTCACTCTTTGATAACATCAAAATTGTGCTTGACTATTCAAAGGGTATCGACGATTTACCAAAAGAAAATGTGCTTAAATATATTTTCACAGACGGTAGTTGGATTGCAATTCGTCCATCAGGCACGGAGCCAAAGCTCAAGGTTTATTATTCAATGTGCGGTGAAACAAAACAAATCGCAACAGAAAAATTAGAAAATATCCGTTTAGTTTTAAAGAAGGTAATTGAGGAATAATTATGGAAAGATATATAAATCTCATTATCAAGCCAAAGCTTCAGGGCGACGGTGGTGACATTGATTTCGTTTCTTATGAAGACGGAGTTTTAACCGTACTTTTACAGGGTGAATGTTCAAAATGCTTAATTGTTGACCGTTGTATCTCGTGGATTGAAAGCGAAATTATGCGTGATATGGGTGAAAGTGTAAAAATTGTTGCACAGAAAAAGAAACCATTTTTCTGGGACAAATAAGGGGTAAAAATTATGGCACACATAAAAGTTGTAAGAAGAAGTATGCGTCCTGAAGAGTGGACAGATTTACGCTTCGGTTGGCTTAAAAGATACATATATGAAGAAAAATTTGAAATAGAAAACCTTAAAGTCCGTGATGCCCGTCAGGTGTCCGAAATGCAATATGATTATTATCCTGAGGGTTGGCGCAACCTTCGCAAAGGGGATATGTATTTCACTCCCGATGGAACAGCGTTTTTTGATGCAGATGTGGTTATTCCTGAAAAACTTCGTGGTAAAGAGCTGTGGTTTTCACTTAAAACTGCCGCTGAAATAATCGTTAAAGTTAACGGTAAATATGTTGGCGGTGTTGACCCTAACCGTGATAGAATACTTTTGACACCTTATATTGATAGTGATTATCTTCACTTTGAAATGGAAGGTTATAACCGTTCAAAACCCGATGACGAGAGAAACCCTGAATCATTATCTGTTCGTGGTTGCCGTCAGATTTTTGAAGGCGCATATTTAGCAACTATCAATCATACAGTTCTTGATTTAGTCTATGACCTTGAACTTTTACTCGATATTGCAAAGAGTGACCTTTTTAATGAAGATTATCGAGCATTTTTAAATCGTGAAATCAATAATGCACTCAATCTCATTGATTTTGATGATTTGAAGAATGAAGATGTTGCAAAAGCAAAGCAATATGTTGACGATGTAATATATGCTAATGACGATTACAAGGGTAACGGTGATGTAGCCCTTATTGCCCATTCACATCTTGATATTGCATATTATTGGCGCAGAATTCACTCTGTCCAGAAAAATTTGCGCACAATTCTCATTCAGTTGAGACTTATGGACAGATACCCTGACTTCAAATACACACATACACAGGCATATACTTATGAAATGCTTGAAAAGTATTATCCTGATGTGTTCGAAGAATTAAAAGAAAAAATTGCAAGGGGACAATTTGAGCCCGTTGGCGCCATGTATGTTGAGCCTGACTGCAACATTCCAACAGCAGAGAGCTTAATCCGTCAATGTATGTATGGTCAGCATTATTTCCGTGAGAAATTTGGCAAGACCATTAATAACTGTTGGTTGCCCGATGTTTTCGGTAACTCTTGGATTTTGCCACAGATTCTCAAAAAGAGTGGAGTTGACTATTTTGTTTCAAATAAAATGTCAACATGGAATGATACAAACCGTTTCCCTCATAATAACTTTATCTGGAAGGGTATTGACGGCAGCGAAGTGTATGCTTGCGTGCCACCAACCCATTTTATAACTTGGAATATGCCTTCTCAAATTCAAGAAAACTGGGAAGCATATCAAGATAAAAACCTTGGTGGACAAACTATGTCAATGTTTGGTTATGGTGACGGTGGTAGTGGTTGCACAGAAGAAATGATTGAAATTATGCATCGTTTCCCGAAACTCTCAATTATGCCAAAAACCGAGCATATAAGTGGTGCAGAATTTTTAGAGAAAAATCTCAAAGATAACGAAAACCTCGCTAAATGGGATGGCGAACTTTACCTTGAAATGCACCGTGGCACATTCACTACAAAGTCCAAGATGAAGAGATATAACCGAAAACTTGAATTTATGCTTCGCGAAGCAGAAATGATTTCAACTCTTCGTCATTTAAGAGGTGCAGCTTACCCATACACAGAATTGCGTGAAATCTATAAAAAATTGCTCATAAATCAATTCCACGATATTTTACCGGGTAGCCATATCGCACCTGTTTATCGTGATGCTATGGATGATTATGAAGATATTGAAGCAAGACTTGAAAAGATTATCGGCAAAGGTGAAAAATACTTTAACTCTCTTAATTTTCCTCGTACTCATCTCACCTTCATTGAGGATGAAAACGGTAAGAGTGTCCGTTTCGGCAAACAGGGTAACTGGGTAATTCCAAATCTTCAGGCCCTGTCTTGTGGTGATATTCCTTGGCGCACTTATGCAGGTGAATGGGTTGAAATTGGCAAAAAAATCGTGACCCCATTCTATGAAATCGAGTTTAACTATGACGGAAGCATCAAGTCACTTTACGATAAGGAACTAGACCGTGAATGGACTAATGGCGAGTTTAATAAACTTAAATTCTATAAAGATAACCCCGGTGTTTATGATGCTTGGGATATCTTGCCTAACTATAAAGACCGTGAAGTTGAAGTAAATATTATTTCACCACTTAAAACAGTTGAGAAAAATTCAGAAGTCGCATCTTTTGAGTGTATTCTCGGCACAGAAAAAAGCACTTGGAAACGCATTATCCGTGTATTCCGTCAATCACGTGGCATCGAAGTGGAAAACATCGTTGATTGGAATGAAAAGCACGTACTTGCAAAGGCACAGTTTGATTGTAACGTGCTGGCTCGTAAAGCAATTTGTGACACAAGTGCAGGCTTTGTTGAAAGAGAAACTCACAGAAACACAACTTGGCAACAGGCAAGATTTGAAGTTTGCCATCATAAATGGGTTGATATGGCAGAAACCGATGGTGGTATTGCTCTTATCAACGACTCAAAATATGGCGTTGGACTTCTTGAAAACTCAATGAGTCTTTCACTTCTTCGTGCAACAATTCGTCCCGATGTTACAAGTGATATCGGTCACCACGAGTTTTCTTATATGATTTATCCACACGGTGATGACTTTGTGAAAGCAGAAATCAATAATATAGCCTATGAATATAATATTCCACTCACCAAAGCAGATTTGACTTGCGAAAATTCATTCGGTGAACTATATATGCAAGCAATGAAGATGAGTGAAAACGGCAAAATGATTGTAATTCGTCTTTCAGAACAAAATGGTCGTCGTGGCAAAATCGAACTTGGTGGCAAGGTTAAGCTTCTCAACTTCCTTGAAGATATTATCGACGAAGTTGATACCGTTTCATATAAGCCATTTGAGATTATCACCATAGGTATTGAGGTGAAATAATGAAAAAGAAAATTATATCAATAATTTCAATTACCCTTGTTATTGCAATTGGTGTTATCGGTGTGCTTATATATTCAGCAAAGCAACCGCCAAAAGTTCTGTCGCTTTCAAACGAGGGACTACCAACTGAAAATGTGAATTTAGTTGCTCATCGTGGATTTTCTGCAGTTGCACCTGAAAATTCGTCAGCAGCGTTTGTTGAAGCGGGTAAAACAGAATTCTTTGCTGCCGAGTGCGATATTCAGCTGTCAAAAGACAATGTGTGGGTGGTCAATCACAATCTTGATATTAAGCAAATGACAAATGGTGAAGGCAAAATCTGGGATATGACTTATGACGAAATATCAAAGTATGTCATTGATAGTGGCAATAATGCAGAAAAATATCCAGACCAAAAACTTATAACTCTCGATGATTATCTCGCAATTTGTAACGAATACAAAATAATTCCACAAATTGAAATTAAAGAGGGCAATTATGAGTGTCTTGATAAAATTTTGCTTTCACTCGATAAATATGAAACAATGCGAGAAACTGCAATAATAATATCTTTTGATGTTGCAATATTAGAAAAAATCCGTAATCTTGACGAGAACATTGAAATATGGTATTTAACCCACGAGATTACTGAAAAAGTGATACGCCTTGCAACTGTAAACAATTATACAATCGCGTTTAATTGCAAAAAATATGACGTAGAAATGCTTAAAAAAGCACAAGACCAGAATATTAAACTCGCATCTTGGACAGTTGATACACCTAAAATTTATAAAGAGTTATATGATTTAGGCGTTCGCAATTTCACAACAAATAGGCTCACAAAATAAAAGAACACCCGTTTATCTTCCAAAAAAATGGTAAAGATATAACGGGTGATTTTTTATGTTATCATTATGGTCTGCAACATCTGATTTGCCATCATTCAACACTTTGCAAGGGGAGACCAGAACCGATGTTTTAATAATCGGTGGTGGTCTTGCTGGGATTCTTTGTGCCTATGAATTAAAAAATAGGGGAATAGACTGTATTCTTGTTGAAGCTGATAAAATTTGTAGTGGTATTACAAAAAACACAACTGCAAAAATAACATCTCAACACGGATTTATCTATGATAAAATCACGAAAAAATTCGGTGTTGAAAATGCGCAGAAATATCTTGAAGTTAACGAAAATGCTGTAAAAAAATATGCAAAACTCTGCAAAGACATTGATTGCGATTTTGAAGAAAAAGATAATATCGTCTATTGTGTTGATAACTATAAAAAAGCTGAAAAAGAGTTAATCGCATTGCAAAATATCGGTTATAAAACTCAGATTGAATATAAATTGCCTGTGCCAATAGGTATAGCGGGTGCAATTCGCTTTAAAAATCAGGCGCAGTTTAACCCATTAAAATTCGTTTCACATATTGCAAAAGACTTGAATATCTATGAAAACACAAAGGTTATTGAAATCCGCGATGACATTGCAATTACAAATAGGGGAAACATCAAAGCAGAAATTTTTATTGTTGCTACTCATTTTCCCTTTATGAATAAGCACGGTGCATATTTTGTAAAAATGTATCAACATCGTTCTTATGTGATTGCAATTGACAGAAACAATAATCTTGATGGAATGTATGTTGACGAGGCGAAAACAGGAATGTCTTTTCGCAACGCAGGGGATTTGCTTTTGATTGGTGGTGGTGACCATCGTACAGGCAAACAGGGTGGTAGTTATAACGAGTTGCGCCGTTTTGCAAAAACTTATTATCCTGAAAATCACGAAAAGTATCATTGGGCAACTCAGGATTGTATGACTCTTGACAGCGTTGCTTATATCGGCGAATATTCAAAAAATACGCCCAATGTTTATGTAGCGACAGGGTTTAATAAATGGGGAATGACTACTTCAATGGTAGCGGCAGAAATATTAAGTGACATAATCAGCGGAAAGAAAAATGATTATACCGACCTTTTTTCACCACAAAGAAGTATGTTAACACCACAGTTGCCACTTAATATTGGCGAGTCAGTTTTAGGGCTTATTGCACCATCAGCAAGGCGTTGCCCACATTTGAGCTGTGCTCTTAAATGGAATTCTGTCGAGCGCACTTGGGATTGCCCCTGCCACGGTTCAAGATTTAGTGAAAAAGGTGAACTAATCGACAACCCCGCAACAGACGATTTGAAATAAAAATATGATACTGTCACAGTTCTTAAATCCAAAATTATAGTTTCATAATGCGGATTGTGGATTTACATTATATGGAGCATTGCATTAAATGATAACTGCCCTCACAAAAGTGAGAGCAGTTATTTATTTAATTCGATAAAATTTAATTTACCTTGTTCGTTATGGATTACTTTTCTACAAGTTCGACATTACCGATGCCGTTTACATACTCGCCGTTTTGGTAATATACTTGTGAATTGATATTTACAACAGCGTTTGTGGGTACATATAAAACAGCGTTCATATCTTGTGGGAGAGTGAGGTTGATAGTATAGCTTCCGCCAACTTTTTCATAATCCAGAGTAATTAACCCTTTTACGCTGGGGACAGTACAGTCTATGCTGTCGGACAGAGTGTATTGAGGGTCGATTTTAACCTTTTCATAGCCGGCTTCAAGGGGAGTGATACCTGCAAAATGCTTGCTCATTATAACAAGAGGTCCACCAGTCGACGCGTGATTTTTAGTGCCTTGCCAAGCGGCCCAAAACTCCCATAAGGTTGAATAATCCTTGCCTACCATACTTTCATATCTGTCTTTTATTCTGTCTTTGGCAAGTTCATATTCTCCCATTTTGCAAAGAGCTTCAAGAACATAATATTCCATGTACGGACCTGAATTTTGAGTAGTTGCGAGTACATTCTTGATGGTGTCATACTGCTCTTTGTCTGCAAGTCCTGACAAAACTGCAAGAGCATTGGCTCTGTCATCAGGCTTTTTCGTATCATCACTTTTAAAGCCATTTTCTGTCCAAAGATTTTTATATCCTTTTGCAATTATTTCTTTTCTTTCGCTAATAAACGAGATATCCGCGTCTTTTCCTAAAATATTTGCCATTTTTTCTGTTGCGGAAAGAGCATAATAAACCCATGCATTCTCAATGGCGGTCACATCTGCTTTGTAGCCCCAGTCAACCCAATCCCATGAGCCCTCACGATGAACAACAAGATTATTCTCTCCCATTTCCCAAAGCTTCAGGTAGTCAACAGATGCATCATAAACCTTTTCGATAAATGCCTTGTCACCTGTATACTCATAATAAGTATAAAAGCCGACAATACCTGCAAGCTGCTGAACAGGTAGTTCAAAATAGTCACCACTAATAGGTACAACCGTCTGTAACACCTTTGACTCGTCAACGTGGGAAAGCATAGCATCTACGCCTTTTTGATAGAGTAAGTAAGAATTGCTATCCATAGAGTACATTGTCATATTCATTTCGATTGTGACATCACCCCACCATTGAGCCCTTTCTCTGTCGGGACAATCCATAAAATTGTCACGCATTGTAACATAGAGAGTACGCA